>CAMOEO010000314.1 GCA_946612175.1 uncultured Verrucomicrobiota bacterium | reverse complement strand
CCGTCGAAGGTCGACCGCTCCGCCGCCTACTACGCCCGCTACGTCGCCAAGAACCTCGTCGCCGCCGGCGCCGCCGACCGCTGCGAGATCCAGGTCAGCTACGCCATCGGCGTCGCGGCCCCCGTGAGCATCCGCGTGCAGTTCTTCGGCACGGAGCGGGGCGGCGCCACCGAGGAGAAGGCCGTCGCGCTCCTGCGGGACGGCGGGCTCTTCGACTTCCGCCCCGGCCGCCTCGTCGCCGAGCTCGGCCTCACGTCCCCGAAGGGATGGAGCTACCGCCAGACCGCCAGCGGCGGCCATTTCGGGCGCGAAGGCTTCCCGTGGGAGCGCACCGACCGCGCGGACGCCGTCCGCGACGCCCTCGGCCTCCGCTAGCGCGCTTCCGGCCGCGGCTACTCCGCCTCCCGGATGAAGCCGCCGCCGAGGACGGCGTCGCCGTCGTAGAGCACGGCGGACTGCCCGGGGGCGACGCCCGCGATGCCGGAGGGGAACTCCGCGCGGAAGCCCCCGCCGGGCAGCGCCGTCGCGCGCACGCCCGGGACGGGATCCCCGGCGGAGCGGATCTTGATCGCGCAGTCGAAGGCGGCGCCCGGCTCCGGCGGCGGGACGGAGACCCAGTTCGCGGACTCCGCCACGAGCGCGCGGCGCACCGTCGCGGGCCTCGGCCCGACGACGACGCGGTTGCGGCAGGCGTCGACCGCGACGACGTAGAGCGGCTCGCCCGTCCCGGAGAGGCCGACGCCCTTGCGCTGCCCGACCGTCACCTTCCAGTGCCCGGTGTGGCGGCCCAGGACGCGCCCCGTCTCGTCGACGATGTCGCCGGGGCGGTCCTCCGCGCCGATCAGCTCGTTGCGGTCGCCGCTGTAGAAGTCCTGCGAGTCCGGCTTCGCCGCCACCTCCGCGAGGCCGCGCTCCCGCGCGAACGCGCGCACCTCGGCCTTCCGCATGGCGCCGAGCGGGAAGACGACGCCCGCGAGCTGCCCCTGCGAGAGGCGGTGCAGGAAGTAGCTCTGGTCGCGCGCCGCCTCGGCCGCGCGCAGCAGGCGGACGCGCCCGCCGGGTCCGGCGCGGTCCGTCCGCGCGTAGTGGCCGGTCGCGAACGCGTCGAACGAGAGCCCTGCGGCGCGCGCGGCGTCGGGGATCGTGAACTTCAGGAGCGGGTTGCAGAGCACGCAGGGGTTCGGCGTGCGGCCCTCCAGGAAGGCGCGGCGCCAGGGCGCGACGACGGCGCGCTCGTAGAGGGCGGCGCGGTCGAGCCGGACATGGGGGATGCCGAAGCGCGCGCAGAACGCCTCCGCGGCGGCGGCGTCCTCCGCCTCGCCGGGGCCGAAGCACGCGTCGCGCGCGCCGCCGCGGTAGCGGCCGTCCCAGAGCATCATGGTGGCGCCGAGCACCTCGTGGCCCGCCTCCCTCAGGAGGAGCGCCGCCACGGTGCTGTCCACGCCGCCGCTGAGACCGACCAGGATCCTCATGGCCGCGGAGTCTACCACGCCCCCGCCCTCCCCCGCAAGGCCCCGCGCCGCGCGCTCCGGATTTTTCGTTGCGGACGGGGCGGAGTTTGTGGTATTCTCCGCGGCGCCATGACGCCCAAACGCTTTCCCTTCCCCCTTCCGCTCGTCCGGGAGATGGAAAAGAGAACCCCGACGCCGTTCCACGTGTACGACGCCGCGGGCATCCTCGCTCGCGCCCGCGCGTTGGACGAGGCGTTCTCGTGGAGCCCCGGCTTCCGCAACTACTTCGCGGTCAAGGCCACGCCCAACCCCGCCATCCTCGAGCTGCTCCGGGGCGCCGGCTCCGGCGCGGACTGCTCGTCGCTCGCCGAGCTCGTCCTCGCCGAGCGCGCCGGCCTGCGCGGGGAGGACATCATGTTCTCGTCCAACGACACGCCCGCCGAGGAGTTCCGCAAGGCCGCGCGCATGGGCGCCATCCTCAACCTCGACGACCTCTCGCACGTCGCATTCGTCCACCGGACGCTCGGGCGGCTCCCGGAGCTCATGTGCGCGCGCCTCAACCCCGGCCGTGCCAAGGAGGGCAACGCGATCATCGGCCGCCCCGAGGAGGCCAAGTACGGCTTCACGCCCGAGCAGATGTTCGAGGGCTACCACGCGATGAAGGAGCTGGGCGTGAAGCGCTTCGGCATCCACGTCATGGTCGCCTCCAACGAGCGCAAGGCCGAGTACTTCGTCGAGACCGCGCGCATCGTCTTCACGCTCGTCGCGCAGCTCTCGCGCACGCTCGGCATCGAGTTCGAGTTCGTCGACCTCGGCGGCGGCATCGGCATCCCCTACCGCCCGGAGGAGGACGAGGTGGACCTCGCCGCCGTCTCGGCCGGCGTCCGCCGCGAGATGGAGACGATCCTCGTGAGGAACGGGCTCCGGCCCCCCCGCCTCTGCATGGAGTGCGGGCGGACGATCACCGGACCCTGCGGCTGGCTGCTCTCGCGCGTCCTGCACATCAAGGACACCTACAAGAAGTACGCCGGGCTCGACGCCTGCATGGCGAACCTCATGCGCCCCGCGATGTATGGCGCCTACCACCACATCACCGTGTTCGGCAAGGAGGGCGCGCCCTGCGACGAGGTCTACGACGTCACGGGCTCCCTCTGCGAAAACAACGACAAGTTCGCGATCGACCGCCCCCTCCCCCGCCTGGAGCCGGGCGACCTGCTGGCGATCCACGACGCCGGCGCCCACGGCCACGCCATGGGCTTCAACTACAACGGCAAGCTGCGCAGCGCCGAATGGCTCGTCATGCCCGACGGCACCCCCCGCCTGATCCGCCGCCCCGAGACGCTGGACGACCTCTTCGCGACGCTCGTCCCGCCGATCCGCGCGCGCGAGTCCGGCGAACATTCCGAACGAAGGATCTAGCACGATGAAATGCCCCTACTGCGGAGGCAGCGAGCACTGGAAGTGGAACAACCCGGAGTGGATGAAGTGGACTCCGGGCGGCATGCGCTACTGGCGCTGCAGCGAATGCGGCCGTGAGTACGTCGTCTGGTTCGGCCTCTTCCCGCTCCGCACCGATTCGGCCCGCAGCCTCGTCGTCGCCTGGCACTGGTTCCTCGCCGTCGCCGCCCTCGGGCTCTTCGCCTGGGGCATCCCCGCACTGCTCCGGTCGTAGCGCGCGCCCGCGCCGCTGCGGTGGTACGGCGGGTACGGGTGGCCAACCGCGATCCGCCCCACGCAAGTCGCAGGCCGCAGAGCGCTTGGAACGGGAGTCGATGAGATTCACCGAAATCTATTTATATTTTTTCTGCAATTTCAAGATTTATTTTTTAGATTGATTTCTCTCCGCTGTCTGTGCTATCCTTCCCCCATGCCCTACGGATGTTCCCCCTCCTCCCGCTACCGTTGGCGCGCCGACCGCGAGCCGGACGCGATCTACTCCGGTCTGTTCTCCCCCGCAACGGAGGACCGCTACTACGGAATGCTCGCGATCGGACTCCTCGAAATCGCCGTCCTCTGCTGGCCCGTCACGCTCGGCCTCCTCGCGCTTTCCGGCCTCACGCTCGGCCTCGGCCACCTCCTTTCCCGCGCCCAGGCCCGCGGCCGTGCGCGCACTCTTGCCGCGGACGCCCGCCGCCGCCGTGCGCTACGGCGCCGGCGCGCGACCTCCGTCTTCCCGCCGCCCTCCCCCGAAGCACTCCTCGCCGCGTGGGAGCGCTCCCGCGACTCTCTCACGGAGCGGATCCTGCTCGGCTCGCTCGTGGCCGACCT
>CAMOEO010000313.1 GCA_946612175.1 uncultured Verrucomicrobiota bacterium | reverse complement strand
CCGTCCAGAAAGCCAATGTCACCGTCGACGAGGATGGAACCGAAGCCGCCGCCGCGACCTATGCGGTCATGGCGTTGCGAAGCGCGGGGCCGATGCACAAAGACCCCCCGCGCCCCTTCGTCACCGACAGGCCCTTCCTCTTCCTCATCCGCGAATCCCGCACCGGCCTCATCCTCTTCCTCGGCCGGGTGTGCAAGCCCTAGGGCAAAACTCCTATGAGAAACCTCATGAAAACGAAGAGTCGCACATTTCATTGCCGCAAAGTGTCCCGTCATTCTGCGGCAAAGCAGCCGCGCGTGTCATTCGCGGCGCAATGCGCCGCGCCGTCATTGCCGTGCAGCGGCACGTCATTGCGCCGCGCAGCGGCGCTCGTCATTCTCGCGATGGCGACGGCTTCGGCGCAAGCCGAAACCGTCGCCATCGCGAGTGCCGCCGACTGGGCTTCGTTCGCAAACCGCGTGACCGCCGGCGAGGGGACGCTCGATGCGACGATGACCGCCGACGTCACGCTCGCCGCGACGTCGCCGCGCGTCGGTTCGGAGGCCAACCCCTTCATGGGGACGTTCGACGGCGACGGCCATACGCTGACGGTCGACTGGACGTTCACAGGCACGGAGTACGCCGCGCCGTTCGCCGCCGTCGGCGGATGCACCATCAAGAATCTGCAGATCGCCGGTTCGATCCGGTCGGACGCCAAATACGCCGCAGGATTCGTCGGACACGCGCAAATCGGCGAATCCGCGATCACGCGGTGCCGCTCCTCCGTCCGGATCGTCTGCACGGGAAGCGGCGAAGCGGCGAGCGGCGGATTCGTCGGCCTTCTGGAAGACCGCACCACCTGCAAGGTGACGTTCCGGGACTGCCTCTTCGACGGCTCGCTTCTCGGACCGGGCGTCCACGGGTGCGGCGGGTTCGCCGGCGCGAAGCCCTACCACAGTTACGCCTACTACTACAACTGCCTTTTCGCACCCGAGAACGTCACGGTCTCCGACACCTCGCAATCCGCCACGTTTTCCCGCGGAACCGGATCCAGCTTCGCCTACGACAGGATGGATGCGTGCTACTACCTCCGGACGTTCGGGAAGACGCAGGGCTCCAATGCCTCGGCGATGTCCTCCGACGCGCTGGTCGCCGCGCTCGGGGCGAACTGGGCCGTCGACAACGGCAGGGTCGGCCTCGCGCTCTTCCCCGACCGGCCCGATTCCTCCCCGACCGGCTTCACGTACCAGGGCGTGCTGCGCGACGCCCAGGGGCTGGCGCTCGCGCAGAAGAGCCACACGGTCGAGTTCCGCCTCTACGAGCAGCCCGTCGGCGGCGAGGCGCTTTGGGGCCGGTCCTTCCCGGTGCTGCTGGACGACGCCGGGCTCTTCAACGTGGCGCTTTCCGACGCGGGCGGCGCCCCGCTTTCCGACGGCACGCCCACGAACGGTCTCGCGAAGGCGCTGGCCGGACACGTCGGGACGCCCCTCCACCTCGGACTCACGGTCGCCGGATCGGGGGCGGAGATCTCGCCGCGCCAGAAGCTGCTCGCCGTTCCGGTGGCGACGATGGCGCTCGACGCCGTGTCCGCGAGCGGCGACCTGGCGGTCGCCGGCCGGGCATCCGCCGCAACGGCGAAGATTTCCGGAACCGCGACGGCCTCAGCGCTCTTCACGACGCTCGACGCCTCCGTGAACGGCAATCTTTCCGTCGGCGGGACGCTCTCCGGACTCGGGACGTTCCCGGTCGGCGGCATCGTGATCTGGCGCGGGTCGGTCGACTCCATTCCCGACGGCTGGAAGCTCTGCAACGGCCAGAACGGCACGCCCGACCTGCGCGACCGCTTCGTCGCCGGCGCGGGCGGCGAGTACGCCGTCGGCGCCAAGGGCGGCGAGAAGACCCACGCGCTCTCCATGGACGAGATGCCAAGCCACCGCCACGAATACGTGGGCGACGACGCACTCGCGGGCATCGAACCGGGCGCTTCGGAGTCGATCCGGGCGACCGCGACACGATACGACGCCGATTCCGGCGGCCGCTCCGGCGACAGCCGCGTCTACGGCACGAGCCACGCCGGCGGCGACCGCCCCCACGAGAACCGCCCGCCGTACTACGCGCTGTGCTACATCATGCGCGTGAAGTAACGCGATCCCCATCATGCAGGAAACCGCACGCAGCAACCCGCCCCCGGCGATGGGAGGCATCCGCGAGGATGTCATCCATCGCATGGGTCGCCGTTGCCGCGAGTGGGACTACTCGGCCCGAGCCATCTATCTGGTGACCGTGTGCCTCAAGGAGCGCGGGCGCCCGGTGCTGGCGGAATGGCCGGAGTTCTGCGCTTCGCCGGAAACGGCGAAGAACAACCTTGCCGTTTCCGGCGAGGCGCGGGAGAACCTCGCCGTTTCCGGCGAGGCGCAGTACTACTGCCGCCCCACGCCGCTGGGCGAGAAGGTGCTGGAGTGCTGGAGGCGCATCCCGGAGTTCTGGCCGCAGGTGAAACTCCTGCAGTGCCAGCTCATGCCCGACCATTTCCACGGGCTGCTCTTCGTGGAAAGCCCCCTCGCCGTTTCCGGCGAGGCGCGGAACGCACGCCGAAAGACCCTTGGCGACATCGTCCGAGGATTCAAGACTGGCTGCCGCGAGGTCGGATGGGAGGATGGATATGTCGACAACATCCTTTTCCGCGAAGGGCAGCTTGCCCGGGAAATCGAGTATCTGCGCGACAATCCGCGCCGTCTGTACGAGAAGCGCGCCAATCCGGAGCGGTTCCGCAGAGTGGTGGATTTGCCCGTTGTCCTCGGCGGTTCCGCCAAGTTCTGCGCTTCGCCGGAAACGGCGAAGTCCCCCTGCACTTCGCCGGAAACGGCGAAGTTTACTGGCCATTTCCAGGCCCTCGGCAACGCCGCGCTGCTGCGGCGGCCGGTGCTGCTCCAGGTGCAGTGTTCGCGCTCCGATTTCCGCTACCGGCGCGAGCGGCTGCCGGGCGGGGGGTGGAAGATTCTGCGCGATGCAGAGGGCAATCCGCTCGTGGAATACGCCTCGCCCGCCTTCGAGGAGCGGTGCGCCGATGTCCTGCGCTGCGCCGGAAACGGCGCAGTGATCGTAAGCCCGTGCATCTCCCACGGCGAGCGCGAGATCGCCCGGCGCGCCAATGCCGCCGGCGCTCCCCTCGTGGCACTGCGCAACAAGTGCTTCTCCCGTTTCGAGAAGCCCGGCGGCCGGCTCTTCGACCTCTGCGCCAGGGGCAATCTCCTCCTGCTTGCACCCGCCGCCTGGCCCCATGTGCCCGGCGAGAAGCCTCCCACCCGCGAATCTTCGCTGGTCCTCAACCGCATCGCCCAGCTCCTCTGCGGCGAAAACGCCGCCGACATCGACTACAGGGGCGCCATCTTTTCCGACATCGATTCCGCAGTGCTCACAGCGCTGCGGCCACCCGCTTCCAATACCGGAGACCTGACATGAAGACTCCACGGACTCCTCGCCGTTTCCGGCGAGGCGCAGAACTACCTCGCCGTTTCCGGCGAGGCGCAGAACTACCTCGCCGTTTCCGGCGAGGCGCAGGGCGACTCGCCGCTTTCTTCCTCCTGGCCGCCGCTCCGGCCTTTGCCGCCGACGCCGGCTACACGCTCGGCGTGCCGGGGGCGCCCGTCCTGCGCCTCGGCGGAAACGCCGAGGCCAACGCCTGGCTCGCGGCCAACCCCAACTACCCCGCGATGTCGATCGTCGCGCCGGGCGGGGGCGCGGCCG
>CAMOEO010000312.1 GCA_946612175.1 uncultured Verrucomicrobiota bacterium | reverse complement strand
GTGCCGGTTCGGACCGCCTCAAAGGGATCGGAATGTAGATGGACTGGCCGGCGCGAACGTGGTTCGGGTCGGTGATTTGCGGGTTAGCGGCGAGGAGTTCGGCCAGGGTGATTCCGCGCGACGGACCGATTGTGAATATTCCGTGAATTCGTCCGCGGGGGATTGCGCGAGGCCGGGCGGGTATGGCAGAATCCACGCCATGCACGACGCAACGAAGGATCGCAAGGACGCAGCGCCGCCGCCGGAGCCGTGGATCCTCCTCGGCGTCCCCGACCCGCCGTGGCGCGCCGCGGTGCGCGCCGCCGCGTCGGGGCTCGCCTGGCGCGACGCGCCGGACGCCGCCGCCGCCCGCTCCGCGCTACGCGGCGCCGGCGAGCCGCCCGCGCTCGCCGCGTTCGACCGCGACGCCCTCGGCGCCGCCGCGCTCGCGCTCTGTCGCGACGTCCGGGCGTCCGCGCCCGCGGCGCGGATCGCCGTGCTCTCCGCGGACCTCGCGCCGGAGGGCGTCCGCGCCGCGCTCGAAGCCGGCGCCGACTTCTCCATGCCGCGGCCGCCGCCCGAATCCTTCGCCCTGCTCGCCGCCTCCTGGCTCCACAAGCCCGTGCCGCCGCCCGTCCTTGAGAGCGGCCCGCTCTCGATCCGCCCCGAATCGGGCGAAACGTCGGTCGACGGCGTCCCCGTCGCGCTCACGCCGACGGAAGTCGCCGTTCTGCGCGTCCTCGTCTCGCGCCCGGGCCGCGTCGTCGCGCGCGAGGCGCTCCTGCGCGAACTGCACGGCGAGGGCGGCGGCAACGCCACGCCGCGCTCCGTCGACGCGATGGTGAAGGCCCTGCGCCGCAAGCTCGGCCGCGCCGCCGCCGGCATCGAGACGGTCCGCGGCTACGGCTACCGCTGGAACCCCGAGTGCTCCTCGACCTGGCGCCGCGCGCTGCTTCGCGCCGCCCCGATCCTCCTCGCCGCCCTCCTCGGCGGCCTCGGCGGCGGGCTCTTCGCTGCGCATTCCTGCGACCGGCGCTTCGGCCCAGCGGAGGATCGCCCCGGCCGCGTCGCGCACGCCGCCACCCGCCCCGCGGCCGTCCCCCGCCACCCCGCCGTCGACCCCGCCACGGCGGCCGTCCTGCGCGCCCTCGCCTCCACCAACGCCGTTCCTTCCCACGCCCCGCGGCCCGCCGTCCGTCCCTCCGCCGACCCCGCCACGAACGTCCCCGGCGCCTACTTCGCGCCCCCGCTCCGCCCCGGCTCCTCCCACCGCGCGATCGCCTCCCTCCACGCCGCCCCCGTCTGCGCCCGCCTCGCGTGACGCGAACGGCGGGCCGCGTGAATCTTCCGTGACGGTTCCGTGAATTCGTCCCGGAGGGGTTGTTTTCCCTTGCGCGTTCTGCCATATTCCTTTTCCGTGGGAGCGCCCGGCCGCACGCCGCGGCCGCCGCGCCCCGCGGAAAGGAAAACGAATGAAACGAACGCTCCCCCTCCTCGCGCTCGCCGCGCTCTTCGCCGGCGGCTGCGCGCTCTTCCCGCCCCGCGCGGAATCCTTCGGCTCCCTCCTCGCCCGCGCCGAAGCGGGCGACGCGGAGGCGCAGTTCAAAGTCGGTCTCCGCTACGAAGACGGCAACGGCGTCGAGCGGAACGACGCGCTAGCCGCCGAGTGGTATCGCAAGTCCGCCGAACAGGGATACGCCTACGCCGAAAACAACTTGAGCACTGCTTATTTCTACGGCCGCGGCGTGGAGACGAACCTCGTCGCCGCCTTCGAGTGGATGAAGAAGTCGGCCGATCACGATTTTCCCCTCGCCTGGTTTGCGCTGGGGACGTTCTACGAGGAAGGCACGGGCGTGGAAAAGGACGGAGCCGAAGCGCTGCGTTGGTATCGCAAGGCCGCCGAAAGCGACCACGGACAGGCGCGGGCGTTCGCCCAGAACAGCGTCGGCCGGTGCTACCGGTTCGGCATCGGCGTCGAGCCGGACGAAAAGGAAGCCCTTGCCTGGTATCTCAAGTCCGCCGACGCGGGCAACCCCGCCGCGATGGAGAACCTCGCGCAGTTCTACACGACCGGTGCGGGCGGGACGAGAAACCTCGAAACGGCGCGGTCGTGGCGGGAAAAGGCGCGTGCCGTTTCGCCCGACGATCCCGTCTTCGGACCCAGCGTCCGCGATTTGCTGGACGGAGACCGCGAACTGAAGGAATTGCGTGAGCGCGACACGCTGACTCCGGACGAACAGTTCGAGGTCGGCGGCGCCCTTGTCGGGGGCGCCCGAAACGTCTTCGATCCCGACGAGGGATTCCGTCTGCTCCGCCAGGCGGCGGAAGGCGGAAACGTCAACGCTCAATCCTATCTCGTGCACATATACTACAAAGGACTTTGCGGCGTCGAGAAGAATCCCGCGGAGGCCCGGCGCTTCCTCCGGATGCTGGCCGGCGACGACGTCCAAACCCAAGCCGGGCTGGGTAAAGCCTTTTATACCGGCTGGTGGGGTTTGGAGCAGGATTTCCGCGAATCGGCCTACTGGTTTCTCAAGGCGATCGAAAACGGCTACGAGGGCCCGGAACCGAAAAGGGCGCTCGAACGGATCGAATGGATGAAGCCGAGGGACTACGCGGAGGCGCGGATCGACCTCTTCGCCGAGCACGAGACGCCGGACGCCGTGCCACCGCGGCCGGAGGGCGCGACGGAGGACGCGGTCCGCGCGCTCGCCGCCGCGCGGCCGGGGAGTCTAGCGGAGCGGGTGCGCGCGGAACTGTTCGCGCCGCACGCCGCCGGACCGGACCGCGACGCGCCGGCGGGGCCGCGCGTCCGCGGGGCGCTGGCGCTCGTCGCGGAAGGGCTCGCGGGCGGCTCGCTCCTCCGCACGCCGAACGCGGGCGCGTGGGGCGTGTTCTACGACCTGACGGAGCGCGACGGCGCGGACGACTTCGCGCTGCGGTGGGCGACCGCCGTCGGGGAGAAGCGGTGGGGCTGGGACGACCGGGCATGCGCCGTCCTCGACGCGCTCGAGGCGCGCGCGGCCGCGCCCGGCGCGACGCCCTTCCAGCGCCTGCTCGCCGCGCAGGGGCGGGCGCTCGTCGACCCCTCCGGCGAAACCGCCGCCGCCTTCCGCGCCGCCGCGGACGCCTGGCGCGCGACGCTCGACCCCGCGATCCCCGCGGGCGAAGTCGACGCGCTGCTCGCCGGGCTCGGCTGGTCGGCGGACGCCCCGCCCGACGCGGCGAAGCTCTTCGCGCTCCCGCCGGAAACGAGGGGACGGATCACGCTGTGGTCGAACGGATTCAACGATCTTGCGGACGCGACCGCCCGCGCCGAAAAGGGCGACGCCCGGGCGCAGGGATGGCTCGCGGAGTTCTACGGGACGGGCGAATACGGCGTGGAGAAGGACCCCGAAACGGCGCGCAAGTGGCTCCTCCGCGCGGCCGAAGGCGGCGACCAGTGGGCGAAGGATTTCCTGGCGCGCCTGAAGAAAGGATCCTCCGCGGAGCCCGAGGAGGCTGTCCGGCCGTAGATGCGCGGCTCCTTCAGCCGTGCCACAATCTGCCGGACGAGCGGTCTTTCGTACATCGGAACTCCTTGACTTTGCGCGAGATGATTATTTTACTCAATCTGGCGTGCAATTTTACTCAACGAAGAATGTAAGTCAAGCGAAAAAAGGATGGCGTGGCGGGGTGGAGACCTGGGCGGGCGGGTCAGGGCGCCGGTTCGGAGCGCGCCGAGGGGATCGGGAGGTAGACGGGCTGGCCGGCGCGGACGAGGTCGGGGTCCGCGATCTGCGGGTTGGCGGCGAGGAGTTCGGCCAGGGTGATTCCGCGCGAGC
>CAMOEO010000311.1 GCA_946612175.1 uncultured Verrucomicrobiota bacterium | reverse complement strand
GCAGCTCCTCCATGCCGTCGCGGTGCGTGCCGGCGTCGTAGTTCACGAGCACGCCGGCCTCGCGCGCGACCTTGGCGGCGGCGATGGCGCCGGCGGCGTTGTGGCCGTCGAGGTGCAGAATTTTCGCATGCGCGACGGCGTCCGCGTCGATCTCGTCGGCGCGCAGCTCGTCGAGCCCCTCGCGCGTCCACGCGCAGGAGCGCGAGCCGGTCTTCTCCTCGATCCAGAGGTAGGCGATCGCGCTCGTGGCGCCGGGACGGACCCGGACCATCGAAGTGTCCACGCCCTGCGCGGCGAAGTCGGCGAGGATCTGGCGGCCGTCCGGGTCGTCGCCCACCGTGCCGGCGAACGCGGCCCTCATCCCGAGCGCGGCCGCGCCCGCGGCGGCGTTCGCGGCCGGCCCGCCGCCGAGGATCGCATGGCGGAGCATGCGGACCTTCGTGTCGTGCGGGAGGAACGGCAGCACGGCCAGATGGTCGTTGCTGCAAAAGCCGAGGGCGAGGAACTCCGTGGGTTGCATGGCCCCCCATCATACCGCAAATGCCCCGCCCGCGGCAAGCGGAAGCCAGTAGAAATTCTTCACTCTTTTTGAGAAGGATTGACAAGTTCTCATGCCTGTGCGAGGATTTCCGGCATGCGAAACCTCCGCTCCTACCGCATCCTCGACCATGTCAAGGCCCGCAAGCACTGCTCCCTCGAGGAGCTGCGCGAGGCATTCGGCGTCTCGCCCGCGACCATCTACCGCGACGTCGCGGCCCTCGTCGACCGCGGTGCGCTGCAGCGCGTCCGGGGCGGCGTCTCCGCGCTGGAGCGGCCAACCGGGGCGACGGCCGCGCCGAACGGCTATCGCGACCGGCTCGAATGGAACCGCGCGGGCAAGGAGCGCATCGCGCGCAAGGCGGTCGAGCGGGTGGCGGACGGCGACATCCTGTTCCTGGACTCCTCCACGACCGTGGCATGCCTCGCGCGGGAGCTGGCGGGGCGGACGCTCGGCGCGCTGACGATCGTGACGAACTCGGTGGCGATCGTCGAGGACTTCGCCAAGTTTCCGTCGCACTGGGTGCGGATCGCCCTCGGTGGCCCCTACGACCCGCAGTTGCATTCGCTGCTCGGGCAGGAGACCTTCCGCCAGCTCGACCGCATCACGCTCACCAAGGCGTTCGTCTCCGCCTACGGCGTGGACGACCGCAACGCGACGACGAACCACGAGAACCAGGCGGCGCTGCTGATGCGCGTGTTCGAGAAGGCGCAGCAGAAGTTCCTCCTTGCGGATCGCGGCAAGTTCGGAAGGACGGGCCTGTACCGGCTCGCCCCTCGCGGCGCGTTCGACGAGATCCTCTCCGACTAGGGGCGGCCGCAAAGGCCCGGCCGGCCGGAAGGGACGCCCCCTAGACGGCCCAGGAGGGCGCCACGTCCAGGTCGAACGCCGCCGGCGACGGCACCCCGCGCCCCGTCCCCGCCAGGCCCGCGATCATCGCCGCATTGTCGCCGCAGTGCCGCGGCAGCGCCAGCAGCAGCCGCACCCCCCGCCGCGCGCACAGCTCCCCCAGCGCCTCGCGCAGCCGCGAGTTGAGCGACACCCCGCCGCCCACCGCCAGGTAGCGCGCGTCGCCCAGCGCCCGCTCGCAGCGGCGCACGAGCGCCCCCACCACGGCCTCCTGGTAGTCGCACGCCAGCTGCGCCGTCTCCTCCGCGTCGCGCGGCGGCGAGGCCTGCACGCGATGCAGCAGCGCCGTCTTGAGCCCGCTGAAGCTCAGGCACAGCTCCGGGTCGAGCCCGCCCGTGAGCGCACCCTCCCGCACCCGGCCTTCCGGGAAGAGGCCCGCGCGCGGCGTCCGGCCCCGCGAGAGGCGGTCCACCACCGGTCCGCCCGGATACCCCAGGCCCAGCAGCTTCGCCGCCTTGTCCAGCGCCTCGCCCGCCGCGTCGTCCACCGTCCGGCCCACCAGCTCGATCCGCCCCTCCTCCGGCATCCGGAACAGGTTCGTGTGCCCGCCCGACACCGCCAGCCCGAGCCGCGGGAAGCACTCCAGCGGGTCCGGCGCCGCCGGGTCCAGGAACACCGAGTGCAGGTGCGCCTCGATGTGGTTCACCGCCCGCAGCGGCAGGCCCGTCCGCATCGCGAGCCCCTTCGCCGCCGACCACCCCACCAGCAGCGAGCTGGCCAGCCCCGGCCCGCGCGTCGCCGCCACGAGGTCGAGCCCGCCCCAGCCCACGCCCGACTCCGCCACCGCCCGCTCCACGATCTCCGGCAGCAGCCGGATGTGGCAGCGCGAGGCGATTTCGGGCACCACGCCCCCGAAGGGCCGGTGCTGGGCCTGCGTGTGCACCACGCAGGAGAGGACCTCCCGCCCGTCGCGCACGACGGCGGCGGAGGTCTCGTCGCAGGAGGTTTCGATGCCGAGGACGTTCATGGTTCCGAGGGGGTCTCCGCCGCGTCCGCGCCGCCGCCGGCCGGGGCGGCTTCCTCCGGGGCGCCCGCCTCCGGGGCGGCTTCCTCCGGAGGTTCCGGCGAGGGCGCGGACGCGGCCGCCGGGACCGGATTCGTCGAGAGGATCCATTCCACCGCCGCGTCGAGCGGCCGGTCGGGCAGGGAGAGGATGCGGCTGCGGAGCGCCGGCGGCGCCAGTTCCGGATGCGCCAGCAGCAGGCGCCGGCGGGGCGTCTCGTCCGCCTCCTCCGCGCCCTGCCGCACGACGAGGTCAGGCTCGATGCCGGCCCCGTGCACCATGCGCCCGTTCGGCGTGAGGTAGCGCGCCGTCGTGAGCTTCAGCGTCGCGTGGTCGCGGAAGGGCAGGTCGAAGAAGTCCTGCACCGACGCCTTTCCGAAGGTCCGCTCCCCCGCCAGCAGCGCGCGCCCGTGGTCCTGCAGCGCCCCCGCCAGCAGCTCCGCCGCGCTCGCGCTCCAGCCGTTGACGAGCACCGCCAGCCGCAGCTCCGGAAACTCGTCGCGCCCGCGCGAACGGTACTCCACGTCGTCCTCCTCCGGCACCCGCCCCTTCGTTCGCGCGATGAGCGCGTCGGCGGGCAGGAAGTGGCCCGCGACGTCCGTCGCCGAGGAGATTAGGCCGCCGGGGTTGTCCCGCAGGTCCAGCACCAGCCCCCGCAGCGCCCCCGCGTCCAGCGCCTCGAGCGCCTCGCGGAACTCCGCCGGGGTCCGTTCGCCGAACTCCCGGACGTACACGAACCCGACGCTGTTCGTCAGCGCGACGGCCGGCCCCACCGTCGGAAGCCGCAGCGCGTCGCGGACCGCCCGCGCCTCGAAGTCGTCGCCGTTGTCGTGCCGTCCCGCGAGCGCCACCTCGGACCCGGGCTCGCCCCCGATCAGCGCCACCGCCTCGTCGAAGTCCATCCCCGCGAGAGGACGACCGTCCACCGCGGTCAGCACGTCCCCCATCAGCAGTCCCGCGGCCGCCGCCGGCGAGCCCGGCTCGGCGTATTCCACGAGCAGCCCGTCGTCGGCCTCCGAGACCGTCACGCCGATGCCGTCGACGCGCCCCTCCGTCTCGTCCTCGAACGCCTCGTAGTCGCCCTTCGACATGTACTCGCTGAACGGATCCATCGCCGAGACCATCCCCTTGAGCGCCCCCTCCGCCAGGTCGTGCCACGTCGCCGGATCCGCATGGCGCGCCCGCAGGAACATCATCACCCGCGCAATCGCGAGGAACTCCTCGTAGGGGCTCTCCCCGCCGATCTCGAGCTTCGGCCGCCCCGCCGCCTCCGCCGCCTCCGCCAGCGCGCGCCCCGCCGGGTCCGGCGGCGTCGCCGCCCGCTCGTAGAAGGTCGAGAGGTCGATGCCCGGCCCCCA
>CAMOEO010000310.1 GCA_946612175.1 uncultured Verrucomicrobiota bacterium | reverse complement strand
GCATCGACATCGACTGCTGCGAGGACGTCGAGGTCGCGGACTGCGACATCGACACCGCCGACGACTCCATCACGCTGCGCGCCGACGTGGCGCGCCTCCGCACGCCGCGCCCCTGCGCCAACGTCCGCGTCCGCAACTGCAGCCTCTCCTCCGGCTGCAACGCCATCCGTCTCGGCGTGGGCGACGGCGAAGTCCGCGACGCCTCCTTCCGCGACATCCGCATCCACGGCTCCCGGACGGCGGTGAACGCCGTGGGCGCCTGGCGTAATGGCGGCCGCGGCACCGACATCCGCCGCGTTTCCCTCGAGAATCTCGACGTCGAGGCGCGCAATTTCTGCCACATCTACTACCGGCATGGCCGCGAATGCGTCTTCGAGGACATCGCCTTCCGCCATGTCCGGGGCAAGGTGTCGGGGCCGTCCGTCATCGAGGACACTTCAGACCGCCCCTTCCGCAACCTCGTCTTCGAGGACGTGGCGCTCGAAGGAGAGACCGCGCCACGAGTCTTGGAGACAGCAAGCGGACAACAGCAAGGGGAAGCGGTGGCCTCCGTCGGTTTCGGCGGCGGCCTTACCATTTCCGCGCCCCCACTCGTCACTGAAGGTGGCGGTGACGCAGCCTCCGCCACCTTCGTGCCTTGGTCCTTCGATTCCAACTGGAAACCGCACGGCGCCTCCGGCGCGCCCGGCGCCGGGTTCGTGATCGAGTGCAGCCCCGCCACGGAGAACGCCGCCGACTTCGGCCTTCTCATCAACGGCGACGCCGCCTTCCGCGAGACGGGCGACGGCGGCATCGAGGCCACATGGAGCGTCACGCCCAGCCGCAACGGAACGCCCCGGTTCGTCGGCATCCAGTGCACGGTCCCGAAGACCGACATTCCCGGCGGCGTCATGGCCGGGGCGACGCACGTCGCGGTTTCCGACGCCATCCCCTCCTCGCCGCACGTCTTCTCCGGGAAGGTGCGGAAATTCGAGTTCCTCGGCGTTTCCGCCGAAGCGCAGAACCCTGGGGACGCGGGCAGCCTGCCCGCGGCAATCCCTTGGCTCTCGCTGGAGTTCCCCGAGCCGCAGGAAATCCTCGTGCAGGACAACGCCCGCTGGGGTTCGCAGACCGTCTCGCTGCGCATCATCCTCGCCGCCGACGGCGTCGAGGCGGGCCGCACGTATTCGACTCGCGCCGTCTTTCGCGCCCCCGGGACGCCGCTTTCCCTCTCCGTCCCGGAACCCGTCCGCGCCGAGGCGGGCCCCGACTGGATTCCGCTCCCGCCGCCGCCTCCCGGGTCCGACTGGATCGAGCCCGGCTCCGCGCTCGACTTCTCGGGCGTCGTGCCGCACCATGAGCCGGCGGGGAAGTTCGGACGCGTCGTCGCCGTCGGCGACCACTTCGAGCTCGAAGGCCGCCCCGGCGAGGAAATCCGCTTCTGCGGCGTAAACCTCGTCCACGGGGCCAACGTCCCCGATCCGGAGAACGCCGACCGCTTCGCGGCGAACCTCGCGCGCATGGGCTTCAACTCGGTCCGCATCCATCACCACGAGGCGTTCCTCGTCGGGGCCAAGCCGCGCGGCGACGGCGCCGCGCTCGACATCCCGGACCGGAACTGGGAGAAGTTCGACGCCCTTGTCGCCGCCTGCGTCCGGCACGGCCTCTACCTCACCACCGACCTCTTCGTCTCGCGCACCAAGGCCATGACCTGGCGCGCCATCGGCATCGACCGCGACGGCACCGTGCCCGACCGCGAGTTCAAGCTCATGTGCGCCTTCCACGAGCCCGCCTACAGCAACCTCGTCGAATGGACGCGCCTCTTCCTCACGCACACCAATCGCTTCACCGGGCGCTGCCTCGCCGAAGAGCCCGCGCTGTGCGGCATCGGCCTCATCAACGAAGGCAATCTCGGCCGCGACGGCGTCGAAGGTCTGAAGAAGTGCCCGGGCTTCGCCGAGGCGTGGGCGGAATGGTGCGCGGCCCGCGCCGGGGGTTCGGGGGGCAACGCCCCCCGTCCCTTGCCCACCGACGTGTACGGCAAGACGCCCCTGCACGGCGAGCTCGCGCTCTTCCTTGCCGAGCGCGAGGCGCTGCTCTTCGCGCGCCTTCGCGCACTCCTGCGCGACGAGCTGGGCTGCCGCGCGCCGCTTTCCAACCTCAACGCCGGCTACTATCCGGGGCAGTATCTGCTACCCATGCGCGACTTCGACTACGTCGACACGCACTTCTACTACTACCATCCGCGCTTCCTCGGCAAGAACTGGCGGTTCCCGACGGTCATCGAGGCGGAGAACCCGCTCGTCGTGAACGGCGGCGCCCCCGGCGCCACGTGGCGGCGCGTGTTCGGCAAGCCCTTCTGCATCACCGAATGGAACTGGGCCGCGCCCGGCCGCCACCGTGCCGCGAGCGGCCTCGTCACGGGCGCGCTTGCCTCGCGCCAGGGATGGAGCGGCATCTGGCGCTTCGCGTGGAGCCACACGAAGGAAGGCGTGGAGGCGCCCGGCTCCATGCCGATCCGCTTCTTCGACCTGCATTCCGATCCCGTGCAGCGAGCGAGCGAATACGCCACGCTCGCCCTCTACCTGCGCGGCGACCTGCCGCCCTTCGCGCCGGGAACCGAAAGCGCCGAAACCTGGAGCGAGGAGGCGCTGCGGGACCCGTCCGGCGGAGCGCGGCAGTTCGGCTCGCCGCGCAAGGGCGTGTCGCCGTGGGAGCGGCGCGTGGGCACGCGGATCGCGGAGGCTGATTCTCACGCGGAGTTCGCGGAGTCCGCGGAGGGGGAGGCCGGACCGACGCCTGACGGCGCCTTCCGCGTGGTCACGCCGCGAACCTGCGGCGGCTTCGCCGAGAGCGGCGCGCTCGACTGCGGCGCGCTGCGCTTTGAGATCTCTGATGTAGGGGGTTCGGGGGGCGGCGCCCCCCGTTCGTTGCCTGCCGCCGTCTGGGCCACTTCCCTGGACGGCGCGCCCTTGGCCGAATCCCGGCGCATCCTCGTCGCGCATGTCACGGACGCAGCGAACACGGGTGCGGTCTTCGACGGCCCCGAGGCGCGCTCGTGGCTGGAGCAGGGCGCCACTCCGGCCCTCGTCCGGCGCGGGAAGGCGAAGATCGAGATGACATGGGTCCCGTGTCCAGGGACGAAACCCGCCGCACCGGACTCTTCACTCTTCACTCTTCACTCTTCACTCCGTGGCTGCGACGGCATCGCCGCCACGGTCTACCGCCTCTCCTCCTCCGGCGCGCGCCTCGCCGAAATCCCCGCTTCCTTCGATCCCGCTACCCGGCGTCTTTCGTTCACCGCCGACACGGGGTACGATTCCGCCTCCGCCACGCTCTTCTACGAAATTGTCCGATAGCATCCCCATGTCACGCTTCCACGAAATCGACATCGCCCCCGTTCCCGTCACCGAGGTGGCCGTCTCCGCCGTCGCCGGCGAGGCGCCTTCGCTGCTTCCGCCCGGCAAGGCGTGGAACCTCGCCTGGCACGACGAGTTCAACGGCACCGAAATCGACAAGACCAAGTGGATGTGCCGCGAATCGTTCTGGGGAGCCGACTTCCCCGCCTTCGCCCACGACTTCGAGGGCGTCGAGATGACCGGCCGGGGCACGGTGCGCCTCCATCTCCTGCGCAAGGGCGACGACTTCCGCTCGCCGCACCTGCAGACCGGTTCGCTCACCTACGACATCCCGCGCGAGCCGGGGAGCGGCGGCTTCTGGCCCTTCGGCCCCAAGAAGCAGCCGCTCTTCATGCACAAGTTCGGCTACTACGAAATCCGCTGCCGGCAGCCGAAGTGCGCAGGCTGGCACGCCGCCTTCTGGCTGCAGGCGCCCGGCATCGGCTCC
>CAMOEO010000309.1 GCA_946612175.1 uncultured Verrucomicrobiota bacterium | reverse complement strand
GGAGGGGTCTGTCCCCAGGGGAAGAGGGAAAGGACGAGGTCGGCGCGGGCGGCGAGGGAACGGGCGCGCTCGACGCCTTCGCGCTCGATGGGGGAGGAGGCGTCGCGCAGGCCCGCGGTGTCGACGAGCCGGATGGGGATTCCGCGCAGCAGGAGCGTCTCCTCGAGGGAGTCGCGGGTCGTGCCGGCCTCGGGGGCGACGATGGCGCGGCGCTCGCCGAGCAGACGGTTGAAGAGGGTCGACTTGCCGGCGTTCGGAGGGCCGGCGAGGACGACGAGCGCGCCTTCGCGCAGCAGGCGTCCCTCGCGGGCGGTGGCGGCGAGGGCAAGGAGTTCGGCGGAGAGGGCCGCGGCGCGCCCGTCGAAGCGGATCGGGGCGGAAAGGCCCTCCGCCTCCTCGTCGGTGAAGTCGAGCGTCGCCTCGAGGTCGGCGCAGAGGGCGAGCAGGGCGTCGTAGAGGGCGTCGACACGGCGGCCGAGCGCGCCGGCGAGCTGTTCGGCCGCGGCGCGAGCGGCGCGGTCGCCCTGCGCGGCGACGAGATCCATCACCGCCTCGGCGCGGTCGAGCCCGATGCGCCCGGAGAGGAACGCCCGCCGCGTGAATTCGCCCGGCCCGGCGGGCGCGGCGCCGAGCGCGAGGAGCGCGTCGAGCACGCGCGTCGGGGCGGCGCGGCCGCCGTGGGTCTGGAACTCGGCGACGTCCTCGCCCGTGTAGCTGTGCGGCGCGCGGAAGACGAGGACGAGCGCCTCGTCGATCGCGGAGCCGTCGCGCGGATCGCGGAGGCGGTAGAGGCGGAAGTTCCCGCCGGGCAGCGCGGAGGGCGGGACGCGCGCCCCGGCGCAGAGCCTGTCGGCAATCGCGAGCGCGCCGTCGCCGGAAAGGCGCACGACCGCGACGCCGGCCGCCCCGGGAGCGGTGGCGAGCGCCGCGACGGGCGGGTTCCCGGCGGACGCGGCGGGGTTCATGCGGAGGGTCCGGCCAGCTCCGCGGCGAGAACGAGGAAGACCGCGGCGGTCCAGGTGTAGGCGCGGTCGCGCAGGCCCTCGCCGGTGAGGGCGTCGAAGTTCTCGGCAAAGCCGCTCTTCGCGCACATCCGGCAGAAGCGCTCCGCGACGCGGCGCGCGAGGTCGGGGCGGCCGCAGGCGCGGATGCCGTCGCACAGCAGCAGCGTCGAGGGCGCCCAGATCGGGCCGCGCCAGTAGCCGTCGTTCCTGTAGAGCGGCGAGGCGGGCGACTCGGTCGCGTAGCCCCATTCGGTGAGGAACCTGTCGGACTCGAGGTCGGCGAGGAGCGGCGCGCGGAGACGCGCGGGAAGGCGGTCCCCGAGCAGGACCGGGATGCGCAGCATCAGCGTGTCGGGCGAGAACGTCTCGTGCGTGTAGGCGGCGCGGACGAGCGGGCGGCCGGCCGCGTCGAAGAGCTCGCGGTCCATCGCGGCAATCTGCGCGTCGGCGATGCGCGCCCACTCCGCGGCCTCCGCGGCGGGGCGCCCGAGGCGGCGCGCGAGGTCCGCGAGGACGTCGCACTGGATCGCGAGGAACGCGGCGAGGTCGGGCGTCTCGACGGGCGGGAGGCGCAGAAACGCGGTCCCGTTGTCCCAGCCCGAGTCGTTGCCGTGGTCGTATTCGCAGAGGCCGTCGCGGTCGCGGTCGCGGCAGTCGAGCCACCAGCGCGTCCAGCGGGCGATGCGCCCGTAGGCCTCGGAAAGCTGCGCCTCCGAGAGCTCCGTCGCGGCCATCAGGCGGCGCAGCGCCCAGCCGTGGATCGGCGGCTTGACGAAGCCGCGGACGACGGCGCCCTCGCTGATGGAGTCCGGGAGCGAGCCGTCCTCGGCCTGCAGGTCGAAGGGGGCCAGGAACGAGTCCCACGCCAGGTCGGGGTGGACTGGCGCGAGGGCGACGGCGTTGAAGCAGTGGTCCCAGCTCCAGAGGCGGTCCATCCAGTTCTTGGACATCAGCAGCGCGTCGCGGCCGAGGTAGCCGGCCTTCGCGACGGAGCAGCTCCAGAGCAGGTGCGCGGCGGCGGCGCGCGTCTCCGCCAGCTCCGGCGGCGCGGCGGGAACGCGCGCGAGGAACGCGGCGAAGTCCGCGGCCTGCGCGGCGCGGGCGGCGGCGAAGTCCGCGGCCGGGACGGCGCCGTCCCATTCGCCGGTGTACTCGCGGATGGCGAGCTCCAACGGGCGGGTGTCGCCGCTCTCCGGCCCCCCGGCGACCAGGTTCGCGGCCATCGAGAGGGCGTCGCGGCCGTCCCAGCGCGAGTCGTCGGGGACGAGGCGGCCGGCGCGGGCGGCGAGGAGGAACCTGACGCGGTTCTTGTGCGCGTTGGCGAGGAGGAGCGTGCCGTCGGGCGCGGCGGAGCCTGGCGGGGGCACGGCGAAGAGCATCTGGAAGCGGCGGCCCTCCGCGAGGAAGTCGAGGCGCAGGCCGAGGCCGGGGCGGTCGGCGCGCGCGAGGATCGTGGCGGGGTCCGCGAAGACGAACTCCCACGCGCCCGCGGCGCATTCGGCGCGCAGCGACTCCGGGCCCGACGCGTAGCGCTCGAACGCGAGCGGGGCGCCGTCGGGGCCGAGCGGGACGAGATGCGCGACGAGCGCCTCGTCACGGCTCGTGCGGAGCTCGCGGAGGAAGAGCCCGGCGGGGTGCTCGCACCACCAGTCGTCCTTCGCGTGGACCCCGAGGGCGAGGTAGGAGAGCGGGGCGCTGAACGGAACGAGCGCGGGATCGATGGCCATGGCGGGGCAGAAGGGAAGGGCGGGCGGAAAAGGGGCGGCCTAGACGCCGGCGGCGGCGCGCGCCTCGGCGAGGAGCTTCTCGAAGCGGCGGCCGTACTCGACGTAGGTGTCGTGCATCTTCACGGGGTCGGGCAGCCCGGTCACGGGGTCGTGGAAGATCGCCGCGAGGTGCGGCTCCATCGAGATGCCGCCGTCGTAGCCGCGCCGCACGAGGTCCTCGACGATGCGCCGCACGTCGCCCTGGCCCTCGCCCGCGTAGGTGAAGTGCATCTTGCCGTCGATCCAGTTGCCGTCCTTGATGTGGACGTAGGCGACATGGTCCTTCACGGCGTCGTAGAACTCCCACGAGCTCTGGCGGGGCCAGGGCTCGGGCTTGGTCCAGTCGGGCAGCATGACGGGGTTGCCGGTGTCGAAGACGAGCTTGAGGCCCGGGACGCTGTCGAGCATGTCGAGCGTGTAGCTCCAGCCGCGTCCGGCGTAGTTCATGCAGTTCTCGTGCAGCGGCTGCAGGCCGGCGTCGAGGAAGAGGTCGACGAGGCGGCGGAGGCGCTCCCAGCGCAGCTCGCGCATCTGGTCCTCGGGCCGGCGGCCCTCGAGGACCTTCCAGCTCATGATGCGGATCATCTTCGTCCCGAGGCGCTTCATGCGGGCGATCGCGCGATGCGTCTGCTCGAGGTCCTTCTCGAAGTCCGCGTCGCTGTCGATCGACTTGGCCCAGTTGCCGATCGTGGAGCCGAAGCAGTTGACGCGGACCCCGGCCTCGTCGAGGGCGGCGGCGGCGCGGTCGAACGCCTCGTCGGAGAGGTCGTGGATGTTGACGCCGTCGATGGCGCGGGACTCGATGTTGGACCATCCGAGCTCCTTGGTGGCGGCGATCTGGCCCGCGAGGTCGCGGGCGGCTTCGTCTGCGAATCCGGTGAGGTACATGGGAGAGGCGTGGGATTGGTGGGTTTTCCGTTGCGGAACCCCGCCCGAAGCGGACGGGGACGAACGGAGGGGAAGTCTAGGATAACCCCACCTTTGCGTCAAGCGGACCTGCCGCGCCGGGCGCATCTCCGTTTCCGGCCATCCCCCGCAATCCCTGAACTTCCCAAGGGAAG
>CAMOEO010000308.1 GCA_946612175.1 uncultured Verrucomicrobiota bacterium | reverse complement strand
TTTGATTTCACATTGATCTTCTTCGGGCGCTTTTCCTAAGAAAACGCCCCGCGAGAATCGTATAATACGACGGAGACCCCGACAATGAAACGATTCCTCCCGCTTCCGCCGCACGGTCGCGCGCTCTGCGCGCTGGCCGCGCTTGCCGTTCTTCCCGCCCCCGCGCAGAACTCCGCCACGAACGTCGGCGACATGGTCGTCGTCGAGGAGAGGAGCTCCGTGAGGTCCGGGAGCATCATCGACCTCGTTCCGCCGCCGCCGGAGGACGGCGAACCGGACGGTCCGCCCCTCCAGCCGTCCGGCGCGGCGGCGCGCGCGTTCCGCTTCCTCGCCGGAATGCAGCGGGAGGACGGCTCCTGGCCCGGCGATCCGCCGGAAATGGCGACGGCATGGGTCCTCCTCGCGGCGCTCTACAACGGATGGTTCGACGAGGACGAGTGGCGGGACTCGTTCGCGCGGGGCGTGGGATTCCTCGTCGGAGCGATGCGCGAGGACGGGTCCTTCGACGCCGGGCCGTTCCCGCCGGGGCTGGGCGAACCGCGCGCCCCGGCGCTCGCGCTCCTCTACGCCGCGGACGCGACCCGAAATCCGCGCGTCCGGGAGGCGGCGGACGCGGCCGCGCGCGCCGCGTTCGGGACGAACGCCCCGCCCGAACTCTTCCGTTCGCTCGAGCTCCTCTCGTACCACCCGGTCTTCGGCCCCGCCTTCCGCGAACTGCGCGAGGAGCGCGCCCGGGCTCTCGTTCCGACGGAACCGCGCGACGGCTGCCCGGCGGGCCTCTGGACCTCCTCGCCGGACTACGGCGAACTCGCCTACGTCCTGCCGAACCTGCCGTACGCCTCCCTCGTCTGGTTTCTCGGCGGGAGTTCGAATCGCGTGACCGTCCGCCACCGGGGTCGCGAGCGGTCTTTCGACCGGACGGTCGAATCGGAATCCGTCCTCGCCACCGCCGCCTCGCTGCTCGTCCCGGGGCGGATGGGCGCCGTCAGCAATCGCCCCCCGTTCCCGACGGCAGAGGAGGTCGCCCGCGCGACCGCGCCCCTCGACAAGTGCTCCGCGACCAGTCCCCTTGTCCGGCAGGCCGCGCTGCGCTGGCTCCGCGAGCGCCAGTCCGAGGACGGCTCCTGGTCCGGCGGCGACGACCCCGTCGTCGACACCGCGCTCGCCCTGCTCGCGTTCGCGGCGGACGACAGCAACCTCGTGGACCGTCTCGGCGTCGACGGTCTTTCCCGCACCGTCCGCTTCCTCGCCGCATCGATCCGCGACGACGGCTCGTTCCCCGTCCGCGACCGCGCGGGCGACGCCGCCGCGCTCCCCGTCCTCGCGCTCCGCGCCATCTCCGAAGCCTCGCCCCATCCCGAGGTCCGCCTCCTGCTCCGCAAGGCCGGCGCCGAGCCCTACGACCATTTCCAGTTCCAGTGCACCTTCGCCGAACGGCTCCTGCTCGCGTGGCCCGCCCTTCCGCGCGCCGAGCGGGACGCGTTCCGCGAGGCCGACCTCCGCGCGCGGCGCTGGGAAGTCCGGCCGGAGCGCCCCTTCGAGCGGGACAAGGGCCCGAAGCTCGTCCTGCATTGGGACGAACCGCCGACCGAGCCCCTCTTCGCCGACGGCACCCCGCTTCCGGCAGCCGCCTTCCGTCCGCTCCCCGCCGACGCCTCCATTGAAGCCCGCGCCCTCCGCGCCACCACCCGCTGGCTCCTCGTCCCCCCGGCCGGCTCCGTCCGGCATTTTCTGCCCGCCCCCGGTTCCGCCACCAACGCCCCCGCCGCCCTCTTACCCGACGGCATCAAGGTCACCGTCCGCCGCCACGCGGAGGTCGCGGAGGTCTCCCCTCCCGGAGGGGGTTCGGGGGAAGCGGAGCCTCCTCCCGTTGAATCCCACGCAGAGAGCGCAGAGGCCGCAGAGTTTGGCTCCCCCGCTGGGGGAGCTGGCGAGCAAAGCGAGCCTGAGGGGGTCTCGCACGCGGCGTCCGCGGAGGGGGCGTTCTTCCTCGCCGCGCTCGAGCGGGCGCGGGAGATTGCGGCGCGGGCGGGCGCCGAATGCCACGTCCGGACGCTCTATTCGGCGACGCGGGGACTGGAATTCAAGCGGGGAACCCAGCTGGTCGCCCAGCTGACGGTCCCGAATCCGTCGGCGGACCCGGAAAAGACATGGCTCTCCAAGGCGACCGCGACGCTTTATCTCGGACTCGTCGGCACGAACGGGGTGGACCTGGCCGACTACGACGACGAAATCCGATACGGCGAGTTTCGGAAGAAGGCCGACGCGAACGGCATAGTCTCCACCGGACAGGGTACGCAGCTCTGCCTGCGGCCCACGATCCGCAACAAGTGCCTGCATTGGACCGACGGGATGGTCTACGCCATCCTGCAGTATCCGGTCCGCTTCGAGCCCGCGTTGTTTGCGGGCCTCTGGCGGGAGACGACGAACGCCGTCGCGGGCCGGGCGCTGTCCGCGCCGCCGCCCGCGGACATTCCCGCGGCGCGTCTCGACGACCTGGAGGAGGAGGGAGCCCGCCTCCTTCCCGTGCTGACGGAGCGCTTCGCGGAAGCGGGTCTCGAAAGGATCTGGACCTGCTGGTTCGTCTCCCGCGCGCCGCTCTACGACGGATCGTTTCTTCGGCTCTCCTCGTGGCAGGGCCTCGACAACACGAAGAACCGGGAGTGGTGGATGCGGATGACGGCGCACGCGACGGCCCCGGCGAATCCCGAGCGGAATCTCGCCGTGGCCGACCTGTTCTACGGGCGGACCGACGGCCGGCCGTTCGTCCTCGAGGACTACGCCCTTGCGAACCGGGGCCGCACGCCGAAAATCCGGGCATGGACCGACGGCGACCGCTTCGTCGTGCTGAGACCCTATACCCCTCGGGACGAGGACGCCGTCTGGGACCGCTTCTTCGAAATCACGACGAACGTCGTTCGCGGCCCGGTCTTCGCTCCCTAGCCATCGGCCAAGTCGGCAAGTCGCCCGAGTCGCCAAGTCGCCCCTGCCGTGGCGGGGTGCGGCCCCCGCCACGGACGCCGACATCGCCGCCGCCGGACTTGCGCTCGCCTCCGGCGCGATGACGCAGGAGCGGCTTCTCGACTGGATCCTCGCCCGCCGGTAGTCCCCGGAATCCTGGCGCCGCCACGCGGCACGCCGACGGGCGCGATTCCGCTTCCCACCCGCCAATCGATATGCTAGAATGATCCGCAGAAAGGTCCCCGCCATGCCCACGCCGCCACGATCCTATTCCGCCGCCGCCGCGGAAAAGCTCCGCCTCGCCCTCCTCGCCCTCGCCGCCTCGGCGGCCGTCGCCGCGTCCGCGCAGGACGTTCCCGACGACGAGCCCGCCGACACGGACGTCCTCGGCGAAATCCCCGAAGACATCGAAGAAGGCGGCGCCTACGCCTTTTTTCCCTGCTCCAACCCCGGCTGCAAGGCCGAGGACTGCGAAGGAGAATGCCAAGATGGCGAGCCCTGCGCCGGTTGCGACACGCGGAGCGGGGATGAGGAAAAAACGCACGCAGAGAACGCAGAGAGCGCAGAGACAAAACCTCACGCGGAGTCCGCGGAGGGCGCGGAGTCCGATTCTCACGCAGAGAACGCAGAGAGCGCAGAGTCCGCTCCCGAGCCGATCATCCGCGGCGAGGCCCCGCGCATGCCGGTCCGCTGCTCCACGAACGCCCCGGCCCTCCCGCCGCTCCCAATCGAACTCACGGAGGCGGACCTCAAGAGGCTCGAAGCCGCCGGCTTCGACGTATCCACCGCCATCCACGCCGCCACCAACGCCCCGCCGCGCGAAGCCGGTTCTGTGCCCGAGGCTTCAGCCTCGGGTCCCGCCCCCGTCCCATCC
>CAMOEO010000307.1 GCA_946612175.1 uncultured Verrucomicrobiota bacterium | reverse complement strand
CAAGCCCTTCGACGGCGTTCCGCGCCGCGAAACCGGAGACCAGTTCGTAGAATGTCATGCCATTGCGTCTTTCCCGGTCGAACAATCTCCCGGATGGATTCAGAACAGGGTGTTGGCGACGGTGGCGCGAAGGGGATGGTCCAGATGCTCGCCCTGCATGAAGGCCACGGGGGCGCGGAGGGCGAAGGGGTCTTCGGCGAGGCGCGCGAGCGCGGCCTTGAGCCCCGGCGTCGCCCCGGCCACGAAGGCGCGGACGTTCGCGAGGATCGGGATGAAGTCGTCCGTCCCGAGCCCTTCGCCGCGCTGCGCCACGAGATCGCGGAATTCCTCCGCCGCGGCCGCTTCGATCGCGTCGGCGTAGGCGCGGATGGCGTCGATGCGGGCCTCGTCCGTGGCGTTCGGGTCGCCGAGCGCGGCGAGGAGCGCGCCGCCGTCCACCCGGGCGGCGATGCGCTGGGCGCGCGCGGGGTCGATGAACGGCTTGTCCGGGCGGCCTTCCTTCTTGAGGATTTCGCGCAGCGCGGCCTTGGTTTCGGCGGAGACGCCCTGTAGCGCGTCGATGGCGGCGAGGCGCCGGCTGTAGAGGCCGGAGAATTCGTCGACCAGCTGGTTGAACGCCATGGCGGCGGAGAAGCCCTCTTCGCGGCTCCCGGGGTGCGTTCCGTCCATGATGGCGTTCTTGAGCTCCCGGAGGCGGTCGTTGAAATGCTTGAGACCGCCGATGTTGCCCGTCTCCTCCTTCGGAACATGAAGGGAGGAGGCGAGGCGGTCGGCGAAGATGTCCTTGGCGGTCGTGATCAGCGCCTCGAGCTCGGCGTCCTGCTCGACGGCGGCGCGGAGGGTCTCGCGGGCGCCGTTGAGGGCGGCGCGGACGTCCTCCGGTTCGTCGGCTTCGCGGATCGCGCGGGCCAGCAGGGGGTTGCGCTGGAGGAACGCGCGGGCGACCGCGAGCTTCGGGGCGGGGCGTCCGAGCTGCGCCGCGGCGGCGACGAGCTCGCCGTGCACGGCCTTCGTCGTCAGGACGCGCAAGCCCTCCTCGTAGGCGATCTGGCGGAACTCGGCGGGCGTGACGATGCGGCGGCCGGCGCGCGCGGCCTCGACGAGCGGGCGCAGCCGGAGGACGAAGGCGCTCAGGTCGACGAGGTTCGTGAAGAGCGCGTCCTCCGGCACGGCCGCCGCGCCGAATTTCCGGCGCAGCGCCGCGACGGCGTCCTGCGCCGCGTCGAGGTATCGCTCGGGGAGGGAGTAGAAGTTGTCCGTATCGACCTTGTCGAGGAGGTCGCCGCGGAGCGTCTCGACCATCTGCGGGACGTTGCCGGCCCCGTGGGTGCGGATGGCGCCGCGCGCCAGCGCCTCGAGCGTCTCGGGCGCGATTTCGCCGTGGAACTCGCCGAGGATGGTCGCGAGGACGCCGCCGAGCGGCGTGTCGCGGGTGAAGACGGCGAGGGCCTCGTCCGGCGTGAGGTCGAGCCCCTCGGCGCGGACGGCGCGGGCGAGCGCCTGGGCGCAGGCGGGCGCGGGCGCGCCGTCGGCGATCTTCCGCGCGAGCGCGGCGACGGCCTTGGCGGCAGGGGGCGCGGCGTTCAAGGCGAACGGACGGGAGGCGTAGGCGGCCTGGTCCGGGTCGTCGCGCAGCTCCTCGTCGGCCGCGACCTCGGGCCGCGCGAAGAAGTCCGCGAGGTCGCCGCGGATTCCGTTGAGGTCGAAGGCGGCGATGAGGAGGATCGAGGAGACGTTGGTCATCTCGGGGGCGCCGATTTCGCGCACCCGGCCCGTCAGGTAGTCGTTGGCCGCCCTGCGGACGGCGGCCACGAGCGGCTTCATCGCCGCATAGACCTGCTCCTTGGGCGCGTGCTGGCGCAGGGCGGCGGCGAGCGGGGCGAAGGCGAGCTCGCGGGCCGCGGGGAGGAGCGCGTCGAGGTCGAGGTACTTCACCTTGTCCTGCGCGAGCAGCCATTCCTTGAGTTCGGCCTTTCCGGCGGCGGAGATCGGGAGCGCGTCGGCCTTTTCGAGGATGGCGGCGCGTTCGGCGGCGAAGCGCTCCGCCTCGGCGCGGAACGCCTGCTCGATCTCGGCCTCGCTTTCGGCGGGGACCTTCCGATCGGAAATCCTGTCCTGCACGGATCCGGCCAGGCCCTGAAGCGCAGTGCGGGAAAGGGCAGGCTCGACGAGCGCGGAGGCGGGGATGCCGGTCTTGGCGGACAGCGCCGCGCGGGCCATCCCGGCGAACGCCTCCTTGCAGCGCTCGACGGCCTCGGCGCGGCGGATTTCCGCGTCGACGCGGTCCTCGACGGACGAAAGCGCGGCGGCGACCTCGTCCGCGCCCGCGCAGGCGGCGAGGCGCCCGACGAGGTCCGGCAGGACCGCCTTGAGGACGTTGGCCACGCCCTTGGGATTGAAGCGGGCTGCGCCCAGCTCGGCGCCCCTCCGCTCGGCGTACTTCACGATCGCCTTGTCCGCCGCGCTCTCGCGGGCGGCGCGCAGGAGGGCCTCGCGGATGCCGTCGGGCGTCGCGCGGACGTCCTCGCCCAGGGCCTCGATCGCCGCGTCGACAGAGCCGACGTCCAGGAAGTGCCCGGCATCCGCCTTCGGGCCCGCGATGTCCGGGCCGAAGATGGCGCGGACGTCCGCGAGGATGTCGGCGGCGAGCGTCTTGAACGCGCCGAAGCGCCGCTCGCAGTGGCTGGTGAAGGTCATGACGACCTCCTCGTTGAAGTCCTTGACCGTGCCCGCGGGGATGTAGGCCTTGGAGGCCGCCGGTTCGCCGGCCAGATTGCGCGCCAGGTCGAGCACGTCGCGGACCGCCGCCTCCGATGCGCCCTGCGGCAGCTGCGACAGATTGACCAGAAACGCCTTCGCGGCCGCGTCCGGGAGGTTGTTCACGAGATCGAGGCTCTCGTAGTCCGCGACGCCCGCGTCCTGCAGGAGCGCGACGACGGCGGTGCGGACCTTCCAGCCCTCGCCGCCCAGATTCTGCGGCAGGGCGGCGATCCACTCGGAGCGCCCCTCGGGGGAAAGCTCGCGGAATTCTTCGCGGAAGCTGATGATCCGCGAGTCCGGGGCGAGGCCTTTGAGCCGGACGATCATGTCCTCCAGCTTGCGCGCCCAGGCCGCCTCGTCCATCCCCGTGTCCATCGAGAGCGACTTGACCTGGCCGTCGCCGATGGCGATGCGGGCCGGGACGCCCGCGCGCGGATGGCCGCCGGACTTCTCGATCACGATGTCGAGCGCCTCGTTGGCCATTTTAAGAAGCTCCTTGCGATCGGCCTGGGACCGGAAGTCCACGTCGCCCGCCACGAGCGCCTGGAAGAGCGAGACGCGGCGCTGCTCCGCGACCGTCCGGCCCGGGTCGAGGGCGGCGTTGACCGCCTCGCGCGTGGCGGCGCGCGACTGGCGCTTCCCCGCCGAGACGCCGGCGTAGAGCTGGTCGCTCGTGCGGATCGTCTCCGCGTGCGTGTGCGCGTTGATCGCGGCGGCGTTGCGGTCGAGGATCTCGCGGATCTGCTGGCGCGAGAGCGGCCTGACCGAGCGGTCCTTGAGGGAGGTGTCCACCGTCTTGTCCGTCCCGAGCCCGAGCTCGCGGCGGACGCGCGCGATCTCGTCCGCGCCGACGCCGCCCTGCGTGAGCGCCTTGACGAACGCCTGCTTGATCGCGAGGACCTCGGCGTGGGAGAGCTCGGTCTTGTTCTTGCCCGTCGAGTGGACGTGGTTGTTGATCTTGCCGAGGGTGGTCTCGCTCGCGAGCGCGACCTCGCCGGCGTTGTATTTGCCGTGCGAGATGGCCTGGAACTGCTGGAGGGAGACGTTGATGTTGGCGAGGTTGATGGGCATGGGGG
>CAMOEO010000306.1 GCA_946612175.1 uncultured Verrucomicrobiota bacterium | reverse complement strand
CCGCCATCGCCTCCGGCGAGGCGGGAGGGAGGCCCACGCCGCGAACGGAGGCCACGGCAAAAACGGAGGTCAGCAAGGGTAGAAGACGGAGAGAACTCATGGCAGAAGGATTACCACAACGAGGCGTCCGTGGCAAGAGGTCTGACAACGTTTTGTCGCGCCTTCGGAAACGAAAGGGGCCGCGGCGGGTGGCCGCGACCCCTGGGGGAATGGCGGAACGCCGGGGCTACTTGCCCGGGTTCACGTAGTTCACCTTGCCCGCGCGGGCGCCGTCGATATAGACCTCGACGCGGCGGTTGGCGAGGTTGCCGTTGACGGGGTCGTTGGCGGCCTTCGGGTGGGCGAAGCCGTAGCCGACCGCCTTGAGGCGGTTGGAGGAGATGCCCTTGCCCTCGAAGTAGCGGAGGACGGCCTTGGCGCGGCGTTCGGAGAGCTTGCGGTTGTAGCCGGCGTTGGAGGTCGCGCGCTTGTCGGCGTGGCCCTCGATGACCGCGGTGGAGCCCGGGTTGGCGAGCATCACCGACGCGACCTTGTCCAGCTGCGCGAAGTACTCGGGCTTGATGACGTCCTTGTCGGTGTCGAAGTTGATGTTCAGCTCGAAGAAGAGGATGTCGTCGGAGGGGTCGAGCGGGTTCGTGCCGTCGTAGATCACCTCGTGGCCGTCGCGGACGCCGCCCTTGTCGGTGTCGGGGTCGAGCGGGTTGGTGCGGGTCTTGCGGACCTCCATGCCGTCGGAGAGCATGTCGTAGTCCGAGTCGGGGTTGAGGGGGTCGGTGACGAGGGGCTTGCCGTCGAACGTGAAGGTGCCGCGGACCTCGTCGCCGTCGGTGATGCCGTCGTTGTCGGAGTCGGGGTCGAGCGGGTCGGTCTTGTAGCGCATGACCTCCTCGCCGTCCTTGAGGCCGTCGCCGTCGGTGTCGGGATTGTTCGGATCGGTCTTGTAGGTCTTCACCTCGTCGCCGTCGATGAGGCCGTCGCCGTCGGTGTCCGCCTTGAGCGGGTCGGTGTGGTAGCGGTTGATCTCCTCGCCGTCGAGGAGGCCGTCGCCGTCGGTGTCCGCCTTGAGCGGGTCGGTGTGGTACTTGAAGAGCTCGTCGTAGTCGGAGAGGCCGTCGCCGTCGGTGTCCCACTTGTTGGGGTCGGTGCCGTACTTGAGCAGCTCGTCCTGGTCGGAGAGGCCGTCGCCGTCGGTGTCGACGACCACGGGGGCGAGGACGGGCGGCGGGGGCGTGATCTTCGCGCCGGAGAAGCGGTAGATGAAGCCGACGTCGATCGTGTGGTTGAACTCGGTGTTGTAGCCCGCCAGGTCGACGCGCGTGTCGAGGCGGAGGGACCAGGAGTCGTCGAGGTGGTACATGAGGCCGCCGCCCGCGCGGAAGGAGGCGGAGACCGTCTCGTCCATGACGTCCTCGCCGAAGGTCGTGAGGCCGGCGCCGAAGATGAGGTACGGGTCGACCTTGTCGAACTTCGAGAAGTGGAACATCGCGTCGACGTAGAGCATGAGGCCCCACGTGTCGCCGAAGTGCTCGTCGCCCTTGGAGTAGGAGCGGCGGACGGAGGACTTCTTCCAGACGCCGTTCTCCTTGTAGGTGTAGCCGCCGAGGTTCTCGTTCATCTTCGGGGCGAAGATGGCGCTCGCCTCGACCGTCCACCACTCGGACCAGTCGTAGCCGATGCGGAGCGTGACGTACATGGAGTCCTCGAGGGGCTCGTCGCCCTCCAGGTTCCACCAGCCGATGCCGGGGCTGATGTACCAGCGCCCGAAGTCCTCGGGCTCCTGGGCGTCGACCGCGGCGGGCGCGGGCGGATTGGCGGCGACGACGGCCGCGGGAGGCGGCTCGGCGGCGAACGCGGGAACGGCCGCGACGGCGAACGCGGCGAGCGAAGTGCGAAGGGTGTCGAATTTCACGGATGGCTCCTCGGTGGGGGGGCGTAGCATTGGGAATGGGCGGGTGCGCCCTGTGTGGGGCCGTATCATAGCATTTCCCGCGGGCGATGGAAAGCGGAAAATGCAAGTTGAACCGGAGGGGGCGATTCGTGTATACTGGGCGCACCGCCATGAATACCAGCACCCCTCCCCTCTTCCCCGCCCTCGCCGCGCTCCTTCTGCTCGCCGCCGCCCCGGAACCCGCCCGGGCCTGGTCGTTCTTCCACGGCGAGGAGAGCCGCCTGCTCGAGCGCGCGGACGCCGCGTTCGACTCCGCGGATGCCGCCGCCGCGGAAGGCCGCCTGCAGGACGAGATCAACGACCTCTCCACCGCCGTCCAGGAGTACCAGCGCCTCGCCCGGAAGGCGCCCGACTACAAGAAGGAGCATGTCGAGGAGCGCCTCCGCGACGCCCGCGCGCGGCGCGCCGAGCTCATGGACCGCATCAACAGCGGCGAGCTGGCGTGGCCCGGCGCCGGCGCGGAGCGCGACGACGCTCCCGTCGCGATGCCGACCGGCGAACACACCGAGGCCGCCACCGCGACGGAGGTCTACCGCCCCGCCCCGCCCCGTCTCGTCCGCCTGGGCTCCGATGCGCCGGAGTCCGAGGGCTCCGTCACGAACGACGCCGCCACCGCCGCCGAGCCCCCCGCCCCGCCCGACGATCCCATCCTTTCGGAGACCATCCGCAATCCGTTCTACAAGGCGAACGCGAAGAAGGCGAAGAAGCCCGAGACCCCTCCCGCCGAACCGGAAGCACCGGAAGCCGCGCCTGTTGAGCCGGAACCCGCCCCCGCGCCGGAGCCCGCTCCCGCGCCGGAACCCGCCCCCGCGCCGGAACCTGCCCCCATGCCGGAGCCCGCACCAGCGCCGGAGCCCGCCCCCGCGCCGGAACCCGCCCCCGCGCCGGAACCCGCTCCCGCCGCGTCAGCGGTCGAGGACCATCGCCCCGCCGTCTCCGTGTCGGTGCGCCTGCACGAGCCGCCCGCGCCGGCCGAGACGGCGCGGAAGGCCTCGCGCTTCCTGGCCAAGATCCGCACCGCCCAGGCGTTCGACGCCGTCGACGAGCTGGAGGACCTGCTGGAGGAGGAGGGCGAGGACGCCCCGGTCGAGCTCCGCCTGCTCTTCGCCCGCGCCCTGCTCGAATGCCGCAACCTCGTCCGCGCCGACGCCGTGCTGCAGGCGCTGCCGCCCGAGGCCGAGAGCGACCCCTCCGCGCGCCTTCTCCGCGCCGCGGTGGCGCTCGGGCGCGACGACTCGCTCTCCGCGATGCTGCAGCTCGACGTCCTGCTCCGGGAGCACCCCGAGTTCGCCGACGCCTACATCGACCTGGCGTTCATCACCCTGCTGCGCGACCCGAAGGGCGGGCGCGAGCATGCGATCTCGTACTACCGGGCCGGACTGGATCGCGGCGCCCGCCGCGACCCCCGTCTCGAGTCCGAGCTCGGCATCCGCATCGAGGACTGACCCCGCGCCCCGCGCGGGCGCCCGCCGGCCGCCGCCATGAAGACCCCTCCCCTCCTCGTCGCGGCGGCCGCCGCGCTCGTCCTCTGCACCGGCCCCGCCGCGCCCCGGAAGGCCCCGCCGCCGCCCGCGCCGCGCACGCCGACGGTCGAGGCCGCCGTCCCCGCGGCCACCGCGGAGGTCTGCGCCGTCTTCGACGACCTTCGGGCCGTCGCGGACGCGAAGTTCTCGAAGTCCCGCGCCGAGAGCGTCTCCCGCCTCCTCGCGCGCGGCGGGCTCGAGGCCCCCGTCTTTCCGCTCTCCGCCCTCCGCGCCGCGCTGGCCGAGCCCTGCCGCGTGGCGCACCTCGTCCTTCTCGACGCCGTCTCTTCCGCCGACCGCGCCGCGCTCGACGCGTTCGCGGCCCGCGGCGGCCGCGTGGTGGTCCACGGCGCCACCGCGCCGGAGCTCGCCGCCTTCTTCGGC
>CAMOEO010000305.1 GCA_946612175.1 uncultured Verrucomicrobiota bacterium | reverse complement strand
CACCCGGCGTCGTCGAAGCGCGCGCCGGTGTTCTTCGCGTCGGTGACGTGCGAGAGGAGGATGCGCGCGGAGTCCCGGATCGGAAGGCCGTCCACCGAAGAGGCCCACACGGCGGCCGGCGCGCCTTCGACGGAGAACGCGACCGCGCCGGCCGAAAGTTCGCCTTCCGGCGCGAAGCCCCCGGCGGTGCGCGGGGTGTCGACCGCGAACGATCCGCGCGCCGGGTCCGGCGCCGCCGAATCGGCGGCGGCCTCCCCGTGCTCGGGGATTTCCGGCGGACGCGTCTTCTCCGCAACCGCATCGGAGAGCGCCACCCCGATGCGCTTCTCCCACCCGAACGGGGCGTTTTCCGGAATGGCCATGCGGCGGGCGGCCCCGACGCCGGCGCGGAGCGCCTCTGCGTTGAGCACGGTCGGCGCCGAGGCGGCGGCCGGAAGCGGCGAAAGGTCGCCGCGCAGGAAGAGGCAGATCGTCGCGCGTTCGGAGGCGCACAGCGCGGGATCGGCGCTGAGGTCGAAATACCGCATCCGGACGCTGCCGGGGTTTTCCGCGCCGGCGCGGTCGTGGCTCCACGCGAAGCGCCACAGCCCGCTCCAGCCCTGGCGAGCGGCGAGCGCGCCCATGACGAGCCCGGAGGCCTGCCGGAACTGCCCGGGAGCGGACCAGTTCCACTCCGTCACGCAGAACGGCTTGCCGAAGAGACGCCGCCACGCGAAGCCCGGCACGGCGTCGCCGCCGAGCAGCGGGTTGGCGCCGGGGTGCGAAGACGGGAGCTGCCACGACTTGCCGAGGAAGAACGGATGGTCCACGTAGCCGTGGTCGTCGTCGTAGTCGAACTCCGAGCGCAGCAGCGCGTAGGCGTCGGGGTTGTACCAGGAGGAGTCGTTCGAGAGCGGGGCGGCGCAGCCCAGTTCCTCGCGCACGAATGCGGAGACGCGCCGGAAGAAGTGCGCCTCCTTGTCGGCGAGGAAGAGCGCGAACGCCCCGGCGAAGGCCTTGTCCGCGCCCTTGGCCTCGTAGAGGTCGCCGGGGAGGCGGGAGAGATCAGGAGCGCCGGAGGCGGCGCTTTCCAATCCGGCGACGAGTTCCGGATGTTCCGCGCACCAGGCGCGCCAGGCCTCCTCGACGCCGGGGATGGCCAGCAGGGCGTCGCGCCCGTAGTTGCCGAGATTGCCCTCGTTCACGAGCGCGAGCGTGGCGAGGCCCGGCTCCTGCGCGAGGCTGCGGCCGGTGTAGGGGTTCACGTGGAGCATGAACTGCCGCGACCAGGCGAGGAAATTGGAGTACGCGCCTTCGTGGAACAGCGCGGCCATCTTGAACTCGTCCTTCGTCATGTTTCCGGGACGGTCGATGCCGATCGCGCTCCAGGCGATCGGGGCGCGGGAGACGTAGAGGTCGGTGGTGAGGTAGAGCCCGTGGCGCAGGCAGGCGGCGCACAGGGCGTCGAGGCGGTCCTGCGCCTCCGGATCGACCGCGAGCGCGGCCGGGTCGCCCTTCGCGAGGATCGGGCGCTCGTGGTGGTGGATGCGCACGGAGTTGAAGCCCATGCGCGCCAGGTTGGCGGCGAGGCGGTCCGCGGATTCGACCGACGGCGCGTTCGCGCCGTGGACGAGGTTGACGCCGCAGAAGCGGATTTCCTCGCCGGGGCGGCCTTCGAGCTCGAAGTGGTCGCCGACGGCGACGACGCGTCCGAAGGCGCCGGCCGGCTCGTGGCGGGGAAGCGTCGCGGAAAGGTCGAGGGCGGAGCCGGGCTCGATCCAGTCCTCGCCCGGCGCGGCGGGCGCGTAGGGGATCCAGTCCGGCCCCGCCTCCAGCACGACCGGCCCGGTTTCGTCGAGCGCGATCCGGTGGCCCGGAAAGCGGAACACCGCGTGCACCGGATACTCCACGCCGGCCTGGACGGAACGCTCCGCGAAGAACAGGCGAAGCGTGATGACGGAGGATCCCCACGACCGGTTGTCCTGCACGAGGATCCGCTGCCGTTCCGGGAAGGAGATCTCCATCCACGGGACGCCGTCCGCGCCGAGGGCGGCGAGGCGCGAGACCTCGCCCCGAAAGAGGTGGGGCTTCCCGGCGACGGATTCCGGAACCGGGAGCGCCTTGTCGTCAATGAGGAAGCCGCCCGCCACGCGGCCGATAGCGATCCGCGTCTCGAGCATCGCCTCGGACAACACGCCGTCGCGGTCGGGCGTCATGACCCATTTCGCGTCCAGCGCGCCGTCGGGCGTGGCGCGGAATGTCGCGCGCCCGTCCAGGCGCAGCGCCCCGGCCGCGACGTTGTCGCCGGTGTTTCCGGACATGTCGATCGCGAAGGAGCGGGCGCCGGAGGCGTCGCCGTCGAGGCTCGCGCCGCCGGCGGCGCCGCGGAACTTCCACGCCGGCGTGTAGGCGCCGAGGCGGAACAGGAGGTCGACGGGCGGCGAGAAGGAAACCGCCGAGCCCCAGACGGGGGTCGCGGACAGCGGGGCGGCGGGCTCCGTGGCGGCAGGCTCCGCGGCGGCGGGCTCCGTGGCGGCGGACGGGGGAGCGGCGGTCTCCGCACCGCCGCGGCATCCCAGGACGGCGCCGAAAACGAGCAATGCCGGGAAAAGGGGGTGTGCTTTTTTCATGGTCGGTTTCGTTGGGGACGGCAGCGGCGCGCCTTTGCTTGCGTTACGGGATGCGGCCGGCGAAGCCGTCGCGGAGGGCGTCGAGAAGGGAGTCGTTGATCGGGAGGTCGGAGCCGTCCGCGGCCTGCTCCTGGATGGCCATCGTCTGGATGCCCGGGCGGTGCGGCTCGCGGTAGTTCCAGAACGTCCAGTGGAAGCCGAGGCGCTCGAAGAGGCGGATGCGCTCGCGCGTGGCGCGCGCCTGATAGCCGGGATCGGCGGCGTCGGGGATGTCGGAAAACTCGCCGACCCAGACCGGGACGCCGTGCCGCCGGGCGAAGTCCGCCGCCGGAGCGATCCGCCGCGCGATGTCGTCCGGGTCGATGTCCGCGTCGCCAAGGCCGCGCACGGACGCCGCGGCGTAGGTGCGCCCGGTGGCGTTCTGGAGTCGCATCCAGCCTCGGATCCGGAAGGAGCGCTCCTTGCCGGAGGTCCAGATTTTCGCGCCCTCCCATCCGTTGTAGTCCTGGTCGGGCGCCGGATCGACGCGGAGCGAGCCGGGGGCGCCGCGGCCCACGGCGGGGTCGAAGACCATGCGCGAAGCGGGGTCGCGCTCCGGCCGGAAGCCTTTCGCGCCGGCGTCGAAGGAAAAGCGGCGAAGCGTTTCGCCCGTGCCGGCGTCGACGATCTCCAGGTCGTCGAACCAGACCGTCCCGGCGTTCCTCTCCGTGCGGAGCAGCGTGGTGAAACTGCGGTCGTCGGGAAGCGAACGGTATTCCACCTCGAAGGGGACCCAGCCGTCCGTCGTGCCGTCGCGGGCGTTTTCGCCCTCCCCCTCGTTGCGGAGCCATCGGATGCTGCGCCCGCCCTCGTAGAAGTGGAAGGTGTAGACGACGTTCGGGTCGTCGAGGAGGATTCCGTCCGCCAGGGCGCGGGCGGGCGACCAGTTGTCGCCGGGAACGACGAGCGTCTTCTCCGGCGCGGCCTCGCGCACCGCCGCCGCCGCGCGGCGGACGAGGGCCATGTGCGGGGCGTGGCCCCGGCGCTGCGTCACGGGCTCGTTCATCAGCTCGTAGGCGGCGACGGCCGGCTCGTCGCGGTAGCGCGCGGCGAGCGCGCGCCAGAGCGCGACGTAGCGCGCCTGGCAGCCCTCGTCCGACCACAGGCGGTTGCCGCCGCCGTCGGAGTAGGCGACGGGCGTCTGGCCGCCGGGGCACTCGTGCATGTCGAGAATGACGTAGAGGCCGTGCCGCGCGGCCCAGCCGACCACCTCGTCGA
>CAMOEO010000304.1 GCA_946612175.1 uncultured Verrucomicrobiota bacterium | reverse complement strand
GCCGCCGGCCGCCTCCTCGCCATCCGTAAGATGGGCAAGACGATCTTCGCCGACCTGCGCGACGGCACCGGCCGCATCCAGCTCTTCGTGAACGCCAAGGCCTGCGGCGACGACGCGTTCGCCGCGTTCCAGCTCCTCGACCTCGGCGACCACGTCGGCTGCGAGGGCGAGCTCTTCGTCACCCGCACCGGCGAGCTCTCGATCCGCATCGCCTCGTGGACGCTCCTCGCCAAGGCCCTCCGCCAGCCCCCCGAGAAGTTCCACGGCCTCACGGACACCGAGGACCGCTACCGCCGCCGCTACGTCGACCTCTTCTCCAGCCCCGAGTCCCGCGAGCGCTTCTACAAGCGCAGCGCCATCCTGCGCGAGACGCGCCGCTGGCTCGAGGCCCGCGGCTTCATGGAGGTCGAGACGCCGATCCTCCAGCCCCACGCCGGCGGCGCCACCGCCAAGCCCTTCACGACGCACTACAACGCGCTCGACCGCGAGATGTTCCTGCGCATCGCCCCCGAGCTCTACCTCAAGCGCCTCATCATCGGCGGCTTCGACAAGGTCTTCGAGATCGGCCGCGACTTCCGCAACGAGGGCCTCGACCGCACGCACAACCCCGAGTTCACGGTCCTCGAGCTCTACCAGGCCTACGGCGACCGCCGCTCGATGATGGACGTCATCGAGGGCCTCCTGCCGCACCTCTGCGACACCGTCATCGGCTCGCGCAAGGTGAAGTACGGCGAGCACGAGCTCGACTTCACGCCCCCCTACCGCGAGGTCGCCTACGCCGACCTCGTCAAGGAGCGCATGGGCGCCGACTGGTTCGACCTCCCGCTCGCCGAGGCGCAGGCCCGCGTCCGCGCCGCGGAGCTGCCGTTCGACCCGGCGTGGGACATGCTGCTCCTCACGCACGAGGTCTACGACAAGCTCATCGAGAAGACGCTGATCCAGCCGACGTTCGTGACGCGCGTCCCGCACGAGTTCGTCCCGCTCGCCAAGGTCTGCCCGGACGACCCCACCAAGGCCAACGTCTTCGAGTTCGTCGTCGGCGGCCGCGAGCTCTGCCCCGGCTACACCGAGCAGAACGACCCCTTCGCCCAGCGCGAGGCGTTCCAGGCGCAGGTCGACGAGGACGCCGAGTCGACCGACGAGGACTTCGTCGAGGCGCTCGAGTACGGCATGCCGCCCACCGGCGGCCTCGGCCTCGGCATGGACCGCGTCGTCATGATGCTCACGGGCACCGAGGTCATCCGCGACGTGATCCTCTTCCCGCAGCTCAAGACGCTCTAGCCGCCCCGCGCCGCATGAAGGAACCGCTCCTGCTCACCAGCCCCTCGAACCCGCGGATCAAGGAGATCGCCCGGCTCCGCCAGCGCTCGCACCGCGACCGCGCCGGCGCGCTCCTGATCGAGGGCTACCGCGAGCTCAAGCGCGCGCTCGACAACGGCTACCGGCCGACGACCGTCGTCACGTGCCCCGACCTCTTCCTCGGGAAGCACGAGCCCGAGCTCGTCGCGCGCTGCACCGCGGCCGGCGCGCAGCACCTCGTCGTCGCGCCCACCGTGTTCGCCAAGATCTCCGCGCGCGACCGCCCCGACGGCCTGATCGCCGTCGGCCCGCAGATCCGCCGCGCGCTCTCCGACCTGCGGCTCCCCGAGAACGCCCTCGTCGTCGTGGCGGAGTCCGTCGAGAAGCCCGGCAACCTCGGCACGATCCTGCGCAGCGCGGACGCCGCCGGCGCCGCCGCCGTGATCGTCTGCGACCGCTGCACCGACGTCCAGAACCCCAACGTCGTCCGCGCCTCGGTCGGCACGCTCTTCTCGCTGCCCGTCGTGGAGACGACGACCGCCGAGGCTCTCCCCTGGCTGCAGGAGCGCGGCTTCACGATCCTCGCCTCGACGCCCCACGCCGAGGGCTTCCACACCGACCACGACCTCACCGGCCCCACGGCGATCGTCGTCGGCGCCGAGCAGGTCGGCCTCACCGACGCGTGGCTCAAGAGCCCCGCGTGCGTCCGCGTCCGCATCCCGATGCTCGGCCAGTGCGACTCGCTCAACGTCGCCGCCGCCACGACGATCCTGCTCTACGAGGCCGTCCGCCAGCGCGTGGCGAAGGACCGCTCCATCGTCCCGCCCCCCGCGCAGCACGAGCACGGCGGCGACGACCCGCACGACGGCGTCCACTCCATCGACTTCGACGACTAGCCATGCCCGCCGCCGCCCCCGCCCTCCCCTCCGCCGCCCTCGTCCTCGGCGCCGGCGCGAGCGGCCGAGCGGCCGCCCGCGCCCTGCTCCGCCGCGGCGTCCCCGTCGGCGTCTCCGTCCCCGCGCCCGCCCCCGCCGCGGATGCCCTCGCCGCCCTCGGCGCCGAGGTCCTCGTCGGCGACCCCGCCGCCAACGTCGCCGCCTGGGCCCGCCGCCACCCCGGCTCCGCCGCCGTCTTCAGCCCCGGCATCCCCCCCGCCGCCCCCGAATGGGCCGCCGCCCGCGCCGCCGGCCTCCGCGCGCAGGGCGAGCTCTGCCTCGGCTGCGGCCTGCTGCACCCCGCCACGCGCCTCGTCGCCCTCACCGGCAGCAAGGGCAAGAGCTCCGTCGCCAAGCTCCTTGCCGACGCCCTCCGCGCCGCCAGCCGCCCCGCCGTCCCCTGCGGCAACTACGGCACCCCCGTCTGCGAGGTCGCCGACCTCGACCCTCCCCCCGCCTTCGCCGTCGCCGAGTGCAGCAGCTTCCAGCTCGAGACCGCCGACGCCCGCCTCGCCCCCGAGGCCGCCCTCCTGCTCAACCTCTCCTCCGACCACCTCGACCGCCACGGTTCGCTCGCGGCCTACCTCGACGCCAAGCTCGCGATCTTCGCCGCCCAGCCCCCCGGCGCCCTCGCGCTCCTCCCCGAGCCCGGCTCCGCCGGCCCCGGCGCCCCCGATCCCCTCGCCCGCTTCCGCGAGCGCTTCCCCGGCCGCGAGGCCGAGACCTTCGGCACCGGCCCCGACGCGCGCTGGCGCTGGCGCCCCGGCGCCGTCGAGAACGCCGCCGCCGGCCTCCGCATCCCCCTCTCCGGCTCCTACTTCGACAACGCCGTCCTCGGCCCCGCCGCCGCCGCCGCCGCCGCGATCCTCCTCCGCCTCGGCCTCGCCCCCGGCGCCGTCTCCGGCGCCCTCCGCGGCTTCGTCCCCCTCCCCCACCGCATGCAGCGCGTCGCCCTCCGCGACGGCGTCGCGTGGATCGACAACTCCAAGGCCACCAGCCTCGCCGCCCTCCTGGCCAGCGTCCGCATGGCCCCCGCGCCCGTCCTTCTCGTCGCTGGCGGCCGCCTCAAGGAGCCCCTCGCCCCCCTTGGAAAAGAATTGCTGGATTCCGGGGTGCGGAAAGCGTATACTATCGGCGAATGCGGGGGCGCCATGGCCCGCGCGTGGTCGTCCGCCCTCCCCGTCGAGGACTGCGCCACGCTCGAGCGCGCGTGCGCCGCCGCCGCGCGCGACGCCGCCGCGCTCCGCGCGGGCTGCGTCCTGCTCGCGCCCGGCACCGCCAGCTTCGACCAGTTCCCGAACTACGCCGCGCGCGGCGACGCCTTCGCCCGCCTCGCCCGCTCCCCCTGACGCCCCTTCGTTCCCCTCCCTTCAACCTCTTCAACCCCTTCAACCCCCAACCCCGTCCCCTCCCATGAAGACCTCCCTCCTTCTCGCCGCGGCCGCCGCGGCCACGCTCCTCCAGGGATGCCGCACCTATCAGCCCGGCGATGCCTCGCGCCGCACGCTCTTCGGCGACGATTCCCCCGCCCCCGCCACCGCGCGCAACGCCCCCGCCCCCCGCGCCGCCGCCCAGGCCCCGACCGCGCGCCCCGCCCCCGTCCGCACCGTCGACCATCCCCCCGTCGCCACCCGCGTTCCGACGCCCG
>CAMOEO010000303.1 GCA_946612175.1 uncultured Verrucomicrobiota bacterium | reverse complement strand
CTTCAACCCCTTCAACCGAAGAACACCCATGAAACGACTCCTCCTCCTGCTCTCCATCGTTCTCCTTTCCGTCGGCTGCGGCAAAGCTGCCAACCACATTGTTGGCATCAAGGAATTCTCGCAGCAAGACCTTCGCGACATCGCCACGAACGCTCTCGCATCCGTTTCATCCACGGCCGCGCTGACGAACGACTGCGCGGTCGTGGTGGCGTGGAGGCAATCGAGCCCGTCCAATCACCTCCTTCGGGCGGCCACGGAATGGGCGGGAACCGCGGAACTGCGTCCGTTCGCGGAGAAGCTCCCGAACTTCGCGGAAGACATTGCGCTCCCGAAAGACCCCGCCAAGAACCTGCCCCCCTATGTCTGGCTTCGGTTCGGCTCCCACGCCCGCTATGCGTGGCTGCTCCTGTTCCCGTCCGAGCCCGCGCCGCATTCCTTTCTTTCCACCTGCGAAAAGCTGTCCGACACCGTCTATCTCTCGAACGCTCTACCCCCGCTCTAGCCCCTTGCCCGCAACCTCCCGCCACGCCATGAGAAGAACCGTCCGCAATCTATTCCTCCTCTTCGCCGTTCCGTTCGCGATGTTCGCCGCCAATCTCGTTGTCCGGTTCTGGCGGTTTCTTCCCGACAAGAACATTTCCGGAGACGCCGTCCTCGTCGGCGGGGAAATCCTCGGCGGCCTCCTGTTCGCCGCCGTCGCCGGCGCCCTTGCGCTGCTGTTCGCGCAATTCGTCCATTTGCTCGCCCGCCGCCGCAACGCGCGCAAGGCCGAATGCTTTCTCGTTCCGGCCCTGGCGGCGTTCACGCTCGTCGCCGCATACTTCCTGTGGGCCGAAATCGGGTTTGCGGCAACCACCCGCGGCAACGCGAGAATGGACAAGGCGTGGGAGGAGGCGCAACCGCAAACGCAGGACGACGTCCGCCGCCTCTTCGGCGAACCGGACTGGACGGAAAACCGAGGCTCGGAGTATGTCGACTGGACCTACCGGCCGACCCGCATTCCCAGTCCCATCTCCCTCCCGTTCCAAGTGGTCTTCGACAAGGACGGAAACGTTCGCGGCCACGGTCACCGCGGACCGCCGGAGACGTCCCCCGCCACGCCATGAGAAGACCCGTCCGCAACCTTCTCCGGTTCTGCGCCGCATCGCTCGCCGTTCTCGCCGCAGACATGGCCGTGTTCATCGCGACGCGGCCCGAACCGTCGCCTCCGACTCTTCGCCTTGGATTCGCGGAAACCCTCGTACGAGGCCGGTTCCAGGTCTTTCCCGACGGTCGCGTCGCCGTCCTCGGCGTCCGCAAATCCTGACCCGGCATCCCTCCACGGCGTCCGCCCGGTGCTTCGTGCCGTTCGGCTTCGGCCTTCCCGCGCTGACGCCCCTGCGCCGCGCGGTCGTCCCGCTCTGCTTCCTCGGCTCCCTGCTCGTCGAAGCCCTGCAGTGGGCCTTCGGCACGGGCGTCCCCCAGGTCGAGGACGTCCTCCTCAACACCCTCGGCGCCGCGCTCGGCTACGCGCTCTTTCGCGCCAAATTCGCCTCGCCGTAAAAAATCCGCCGCGGACGACTATTGCAGAGTGAAGTCCCCCTTCAACCCCTTCAACCCTTTCAACCCGTGACACCCGCATCCGAATCCTCCCCCGCCGCGCCACGCGCGGCGATCCAACGCCTGGCCGGGCGCGAGGCGCGCAACGCGCGCCGCGCGCTCCCGGCCGGACTTGCGCACTTCTTCGCCCTCGACGGCTGGTTCCGCGACGTCTCGCCGCCCGGCGGCCGGCCGGACGGCTACACGTCGCTGTGCGAGCTGTTCCTCGCGTTCCTGTGGTTCCTCGCCGGGTGCGCGGCGATGCTGCTCGGCTACCTTTTCTGGTGGGGCTTCTACGCGATTGTCCCCGTGGCGGGGTGGCGGCTGCTCCACCACTGGGCGCGAACGTTCTACCTGCGCCGGAACGGCGACCGGTGGGTGCGGATCGAATACACGCGGATCTACGCGGCCGCCGTGCGCGTCTTCGCGGCCGTCTGGGCGGTCTACCTCGCGACGACGCCGTGGCGCCCCCTCGCCGTCGAACCGCCGCCGGCGGACCGGCTCGCCGCCGCGGAGGCCGCGATCCCGGAGGAGGAGCTCCCGCCGGACGTCCTCTTCGCGTGCGGCTACGGTCCGGCGACGATCGGGCGCGGGACGCAGCAGATCCTCGACAGCCGGGTCCTCGCGTTCCTCTTCGGCGACGACCGCGAGGCGCAGCGCCGCATCGTCGAGAACCGCAAGGCGTGGTGGCGCGTGCTCCGCGCCGCCGCGCCGGAGGAGCGGCCGCGCCTGAGCGCCGCGGCCTCGCGCGCCGACCGCGCGCACCTGCTCCTCGGCCGGGGCGGCATCCCGCATCTGCTCGACCACGTCCTTTTCGGCTCGCACCAGCTCGTCGCCTACGACGGCCTCGTCCCGATGTGGTGGATCCTCTTCTCCGAGCCGCCGCCGGCGATCGGGAGCCGCTAGAGCGCCGCCGCGCCGATTTCCCTTGCAGGACCGGCGGTCGTTCTGGTAGGGTTTCTTCCGATGGACGAAACCTTCCCCGCGACCTCGCCGACGCTGCTGCGCGCGATCGCCGCCGACCCGGAGAGTCCGCGCTGGAACGACTTCGCGCGCCTCTACGGCCCGGTGGTCCGGCGCTACCTGGCCCGCACCGGCGCGGCGGGCCGCCCGCTCGGCTCGGCCGACCGTGACGACCTCGTGCAGGAGACGTTCCTCGCCGTCGCGCGTGCGCTGCCCGGCTTCCGCTACGATCCGGCGCGCGGCCGCTTCCGCGGATACCTTGCCACCGTCGTGCGCAACCTCGTCCTGCGCCGCCGCCGCGAGGAGGCCGCGCGGCCGGAGGTCGCCGTCGCGGAGACGGGCGAGCGCGAGGCCGCGCCCGCGACGACCGACGCCGAGCGCGAGCTGATGCTCGAATGCTGGACGCTCGCCCTTGCGCGCGTCCTGCGCGAACACGCCTTCACGCCCAACGCGAAGGCCGTCTTCCGCGCGCACGTGCTCGACGACCGCCCGGCCGCCGACGTCGCCGACGAGTTCCGGATGCGCCCCAACGCCGTCTACCAGGTCAAGGACCGCGTCCTGCGCGCCGTCCGCCGCGAACTGGCCTCCTTCGGCCAGGGCCGCCTCCCTCTCGCCGACCTGCACGAGCGCCTTCTGGACGCGGAACGGGAGGCGCGCCCGTGAACGCCCCCGCCGCTCCGGCCGAAGCGCTCCGCCCCGGGCTCGTGCTCGGTGGCGAGTTCGAGCTGGTGCGCCCGCTCGGCGAAGGCGGGATGGGCAGCGTGTGGCTCGCGCGCGACCGTTCGCTCGGGCGCGACGTGGCGCTCAAGCTCCTGCGCGCGCCGGACGACCCCGCCGCGCGCGAGCGGCTGCGGGACGGCTTCGAGCGCGAGGCGCGCATCCTCGCCGCGGCGGACCATCCCTCGATCCTGCCCGTGTGGCGGCGCGGCGAGGACCCCGCCACGGGGTTCGCGTTCTACGCGATGAAGGCGTGCCCTCTCTCGGCGGCGGACGTGCGCCGGCTCTGCACGGCCGTCTTCGGATGCGCCCTGCCGCGCGGCTTCGCGCGCTGGGAGGAGGCGCCCCGCGCGCTCACGCTCGCCGACCTGCTCGCGGGCGGCAAGGCGCTGCCGCCGCGCGTCGTTGCACGGATCGGCGAGGACCTCGCCGGCGCGCTCTCCTGCGCGCATTCGCTCTCGCCGCCCGTCGTGCACCGCGACGTCAAGCCCGCCAACGTCCTCTTCGAGCGCGACGGACGCGCGGTCCTCGCGGACTTCGGCATCGCGTCGCGCCCGGCCGGCGGCGGAGCCGCGCGCACGGGCTTCGCCGGGACGCCGGACTACGCCGCGCCCGAGCAGCGCCGCGGCG
>CAMOEO010000302.1 GCA_946612175.1 uncultured Verrucomicrobiota bacterium | reverse complement strand
ACCGGCCGCGGCAACGACCAGATGCGCTTCGAGCGCTACACCAACCAGTTCGCGCCCGAGATGGAGGTCTACGCCCCCTGGCGCGACGCGTCGCTCCTCAAGGAGTTCCCCGGCCGCACGCAGATGTGCGAGTACCTGGCCAAGCACGGCATCGTCGCCTTCCCCGGCGGCAAGAAGCGCTACTCGACGGACTGCAACATCGCCGGCCTCTCCCACGAGGCGGAGGACCTCGAGAGCATGCAGACGCCGATGACGATCGTCGAGACGACGATGGGCTGCTGGCCGATGAAGGCGCCCGACAAGATCGAGAGCGTCGCGATCCGCTTCGAGAAGGGCTGCCCGGTCGCGCTCAACGGCGAGAAGCTCCGCCCGTTCGACCTGATGGTGAAGGCCAACGAGATCGCCGGCCGCAACGGCCTCGGCCTCTCGCACGCGCTCGAGAACCGCATCATCGGCACGAAGAGCCGCGGCGTCTACGAGGCTCCCGGCATGGAGATGCTCGGCCGCGCGCTGCGCTACGTCTACCAGGCGATCCTCGACCGCCGTGCGACGGACCTCTTCGAGCACCTCTCGCGCTTCCTCGCCAACCAGATCTACGACGGCCGCTACTTCGACCTCTCGTCGCAGGCCGCGTGGGCCGCGGTCGACACGTTCGCGGAGCTCGCGACCGGCACGGTCAAGGTCGGCCTCTACAAGGGCAACCTGCTCTTCCAGTCGCTCACCGGCGTCAAGGCCTCCCTCTACTTCGAGGAGAACGCCTCGATGGAGGACGCGCAGAAGGGCCTCAACCCCGTCTCGTCCCAGGGCTTCGCGGAGATCCAGTCCGTCGAGGCCCGCTCGATGGCGAAGGCGAAGCAGATCCGGTAGCGGCGGCCGGCCCGCGGCCGGCTCCTCGTCCGCGGGGGCGCGCCGCCCCCGCCCGCCCCCCCCTCCGAGAGGGGGGTGGCGCGAAGCGCCGGGGGGAGTACTCCGTGCGCTGCCGCCCCGTGCGCCCGCCCCTTACGGCGCAGAACAGGGAGGGGGAGCGTCCTCCCCCTCCCTGTACCCCTTCCCGCTGCCGGCGGCAACAGGAGCATTCCTCCGATAGGCCCCCCGGCCGCCTTCGGGAAGAGGGGGCTCTTCATTCCTGTTCATCCTCGTTGGCGCCTGCCGCGGGGAGGGGTACGGGGGAGGGGGCGGGCGCGCCCCCTCCCCGTACTACGCCGTAAGGGCCGCGTCCGCGGCCGTCGGCTGGCGCCTATGGCCGCGGGCGGGCGGCGACGCCCTGCGCGGCGAAGCGCGCGCGGTGCGCGGCGAGGCGGTCGAGGAAATCGGCGTAGCGGCGGCGTTCCGGCGGCGTCCAGAGGACCTCCGCGAGCGCGCTGGCGCGCGGGTAGGCCATGTAGTCGAGGTAGTCGCGGGTGCCGATGTACTCGGTCCAGAGCTGCCCCTGGCCGCCCAGCACGCGGCGGGCCGCCTCGGGCGGGACCGCCGTGAGGCGCGGGGAGAAGGAGTACACCTTCGAGAGCGGAAGCATGCCGCCGATGGCGAGCGGCTCCTCCGCGACGGGCTCGTCCTGGTAGTAGTCGAAGTAGGCGTGGGAGGTCGGCGCGAGGACGACGTCGTGCCCGGCGCGCACGGCGTCGTTCACGTAGTCCCAGCCCTTCCAGCCGACGCGCCAGCAGGCGACCGCGGCCGAGGGGTCGACGCCCCCCTCGAGGATCTCGTCCCAGCCGAGGAGCCGCCGCCCGCGCGAGCGGAAGAACGCGTCGAGCTCCTTCGTGAACCACGCCTGCAGCTGCTCGGGCTTCGTCAGGCCGCGCTCGGCCATCAGCTCCTGCGCGCGCCGGCTCTCCTCCCACTCGCGGCGCGGGGCCTCGTCGCCGCCGATGTGGAGGAAACGCGAGGGGAAGATCTCCATCAGCTCGGACCAGACGTCCTTGCAGAAGGCGAGCGTGGACTCCTCCATGTTGAGCACGTGCTGCGAGATGCCCCAGAAGGTGCGGACCTCGGGCCGCGCCCATTCGCCGCCGCCGAGCTCCGGATAGGCGGCGATCGCGGCGCACATGTGGCCGGGCATGTCGATCTCCGGGACGACCGTGACGCGGCGGCGCGCGGCGAACGCCACGACGCGGCGGAGGTCGTCCTGCGTGTAGAATCCGCCGTAGGGCGTGCCGTCGAAGCGGTGCGGCCACGCGCCGAGGGAGCCGACGAGCGTCTCGCGGCGGACGGAGCCGACCTCCGTCAGGCGCGGGTACTTCCGGATCTCGACGCGCCAGCCCTGGTCGTCGGTGAGGTGCCAGTGGAAGACGTTCATGCGGTGCTGCGCCAGCAGCTCGACGAAGCGGCAGACGTCGTCGACGCCCCAGAAGTGGCGCGACGAGTCGAGCATGAGCCCGCGCCAGCGCAGCTCCGGCGCGTCCTCGACGCGGACGGCGGGCGCCTCCCAGGCCTGGCCGGGGCGCGGCTCCGCGGCGTAGATCTCCGCGGGGAGGAGCTGGCGGAACGCCTGGATTCCGCGCGCGAGCCCCCACGAGGTCGCGGCCTCGATCCGGACGCCGCCCGGGGCGACGTCGAGCGCGTAGGCCTCGGAGAGGAAGCCGGCCTCGTCCGGCTCCGGGTCGGGCGCGGTCTGCGCGAGGACGATCTCGGCGGGGCCTTCGCGCACGGGGAGCGCGTAGCCGGTGGCGGGGCGGAGGTACTCCGCGAGCAGCTCCGCCATTTCGCGGGCGGAGGCGGGGCCTTCGTAGCCGATGGCGGCGGCGGGGGCGAGGAGGAACGCGCCCTCGCGCTCCTCGAGGGAGCGGGGCAGGGGGAGGAGGTTCGTTTTCATGGGGTTCGGGAGGGGGTGGAGCCTAGACGACGATGTTGACGAGGCGCTTCGGGACGCAGATCACCTTGCGCGGGGTCGCGCCGGCGAGCGCCGCCTGCACCTTCGCGTCGGCGAGCGCGATCTTCTCCATGTCGGCGGGCGTGGCGTTCGTCGGCATCATCAGGCGCGCGCGCACCTTGCCGCGGATCTGCACCGCGATCTCGACTTCGTCGAGCTCGAGCGCCTTCTCGTCCCACGCGGGCCACGGCACGTAGCTGATGCCGCCCTCGTGGCCGAGCTTCTCCCAGAGCTCCTCGCCGATGTGCGGCGCAAAGGGCGCGAGCAGCTGCACGAAGGGCTCCGCGGCGGCGCGCGGGAGGGGCTTGCCCTCGCCCGCGAAGCCGTTCACGAAGATCATCAGCTGCGAGATCGCGGTGTTGAAGGAGAGCGCCTCGATGTCCTGCGAGACCTTCTTGATCGTCGCGTGGAGGAGGCGGTTCTGCTCGGGCGAGAGAGCGTCGTCGACGATCGGCTGGTTCGCGACCATGTTCCAGGAGCGGCGCAGGAAGCGCGCGACGCCCTCGACGCCGCGCGTGCTCCACGGCTTCACGTCCTGCAGCGCGCCCATGAACATCTCGTAGAGGCGCAGCGCGTCGGCGCCGTAGTCGCGGACGACGTCGTCGGGGTTGACGACGTTCTTGAGCGACTTGGACATCTTCGCGGGGAACTCGACGAGCGGGGCGCCGTCGGAGATGCGCTTCGGGTGCTGCGGGTCGGTGAGGTCGACCTCGTTGGTGGGCACGAGGACGCCGCGCGGGTCCTTGTAGCTCATGCCGAGGATCATGCCCTGGTTGACGAGCTTCTGGAACGGCTCGTTCGTGGAGACGAGCCCGAGGTCGAAGAGGACCTTGTGCCAGAAGCGCGCGTACAGAAGGTGCAGGACCGCGTGCTCGGCGCCGCCGACGTACAGGTCGACGGGCATCCAGTAGGCCTCCTTCTTCTTGTCGCAGAAGCACTGGTCGTTGTGCGGGTCGATGTAGCGCAGGTAGTACCAGCAGGAGCCAGCCCACTGCGGCATCGTGTTCGTCTCGCGCCAGCCGGTCTTGCCGGTCTTCGGGT
>CAMOEO010000301.1 GCA_946612175.1 uncultured Verrucomicrobiota bacterium | reverse complement strand
GCTCGACGACGAGCTGCACCGACGGCTCGGCCTGGTCCACAGGCGCCGCGGCCCGCGGCGACGCCGCTCCGCCTAGCCTTCGCTCGGCCGCACGAGAGACAGCGTCCCGTGCGACGAACGCACCGCGATGCCGCGCCCCACCTCCGCCGTTCCGCCACGTCCCGACGCCGCCAGCGCCCGCACGCGATCGAGCGCGCCCAGCGTCAGCGCCTCGGGGTCGAGCCCGACATCGAGAAGCGCGCGGGCAAGCCTCCGCCGCGCCAACGGTGGAGGCAGCGCCGCGAGCTCCCGCGCCCGCATCGGGAATCCCCCGCCTCCCTCCGCCTCGCGCGCGAGCATCGCGGCATCGTCGCGCAGAACGGACATCGTCCGCGCGAGCGTCTCGGGAAAGGCGCCGCCAAGCGCCTCCTCCAGGACGGGCAGGACGCGGTGCCGGATCCGGTTCCGGACCGCGGTGTCCTCCGCGTTCGTCGCGTCCTCGCGCCACGCCAGTCCCTCCGCGCGAAGGAACGCGCACAGCGCGGCGTGCCGCGTGCCGAGCAGCGGGCGGAGCCTCGCCGGGCGCCCGTCCGCCCCGGCGGGCGCGAACGGCGCCATCCCGCCGAGGCCGTCGAGTCCGGCCCCGCGGTGGAGCCGCAGGAAGAAGAGTTCCGCCTGGTCGTCGAGCGTGTGTCCGGTCGCCACCGCTTCCGCGCCCGTGCGCGCCACGACCCCGGCGAGGAACGCGTGCCGCAGCCGGCGCGCGGCCATCTCGCACGATTCGCCCGTCCGGGCGGCTTCGCGCGGCACGTCGCCTCGTCCCGTCTCGAGCGGCACGCCGAGCCCTTCGCACAGCGCCGCGACGAACGCCGCGTCGGCGTCGGCCGCCGCGCCGCGGATGCCATGATGGAAATGCGCCGCGACGAGGCCGTACGGGGGCTTCGCGCCGAGCCACGCCCGAAGCCGCACCAGCGCATGGAGCAGCGCCACCGAGTCGGCCCCGCCCGACACCGCCACGCAGAGCGGCGACTCGCGCAGCAGCCGCGCGAGCCGCGCGTCGCCGAACGGCCGGGGGCCGGCCAGCGCGGCATCGGGGAGTCGCGGAGGGCGGCGGCTCACGTCCGCCCCCCTTCCCCGCCTTCAGCCCCGCGCGCACGCCGCAGGAGGCGCCGGCGCAGGAAGAGGGGCAGGAACGCCACCGCGAGTCCGGAAAGGAAGCGGCCGAGGATCTCCGACGGCAACCGCGCGTGGCGCAGCCGGACGATCCCCGCCGACTTCGGGTAGACGACCATCTGCCCGGAGGAGAGCGGATACGGCCCTTCCGCCCCGTCGGCGACCCAGTCCGGGAAGTAGCTGGCCGCCACGACGTGCGGCCGGTCCGGCGCGACCGCGAAGAACGCCAGCGAGCCGTCCTCCCTCCGCTCCACGAACGGCACGGGGTCGGACACGCGGTCGAGCCAGCCCGGCTCCGGCGGCGGCGCGTCCCGCCAGGCGTCGAGGTCGGCCTCAGAGGACGTGGGATGCGGCAGATGCACGACCGGATGCTCCGTCGCGCCCCGGCACGCCCACCACGCGGCGATCTCCTCCTGGCGGAGCGGACGGGACGCCACTTCCAGCGGCCGCTTCCACGCACGCACGTCGGGCTCTCCCGCGATCGTGCTTCCATACACGGCCCAGAGCCCGGCCGGCCCCTCCTCGCCAATCCGCTCCCAGCCCGGGTCCGCGTCGAACGCCGCCTGCACCTTGCGCGACCGCGCGACGAACGTCCGCACGCCCAGCAGTTCGAGATGGCGCAGCCCCGACGCCGGGTCGAACGACCGCGGCCGGACCACCAGCGGCCAGCCCGCGGTCTCGTCCGACACCTCGCCCTGCACCGTATAGGCCGCGATCGAGCCGAGCGCGCTGTTGACGATGCCGCCCTCGAGGATGCGCGTCCCGGGCGCGACGAACGGCAGCGCCTCGAAGCAGCGCGTCGATCCGAGCGCCTCGTTGCCCTCGTGCAAGTCGTAGGCGACAAGCCCGGGGCGGCCCTTCACGCGCTCCGCGAGACGGTAGAAGACGTCGCCCAGCGGCAGCGCCTCGGGCCCGCGGAAGTTGTATTCCGCCCAGAACGGCACGTGGCACTCCCGCGACCAGTCGGGGTTCTCCTCCGATCCGCCCGTCCGCCACGCGAACGCCGCGCAGAACGCGAGGAACGCCGTCGCGCCGATCCCCGGGACGCGCAGCCCCCGCGCGACCGACGCCCACGCCAGCGCCACGCCGACCAGCATCGCGTACACGAGGAACGGCCACAGCCGGCAGTTGACGAACACCTCCGCCACCGACCGTCCGAAGAAGAAGAGCAGCAGCGCGAACGCGAGCAGCAGCCCGTGCAGCAGCGCGAAGTCGCGCGCGCCACCCGCCCCCTTCTCCGGAGCCCCGCCGCGGGCCCCGCTCCTCCGCGCCGCGGCGGCCGCGACCGCCGCCGCCGCGATCCACGCCGGAGCGAGCATCGGGGGCAGCTGCCGCAGGAAGCGGATGTTCCACTGCTCCCCGAACGCGACGCACCACGCGCCCGTCGCCGCCAGCGGCAGCGCCCACCACGCCACGAGCCCCGCCGCCCACGCCCCCTCGAGCGCCAGCGCGCGGAACGCGCGCCGCCGCCCCGCCGCCGCCAGCGCGAGCGCGAACCCGCCGAGGGCGAGTCCCGCGAGAATCGACGTGAAGAAGTGCGAGAGCGCCAGCGCCGCGAAGACGAAGGGCGACAGGCACGACACGCGCCCCCGCCGCGCATCCCGCACGCCGAGCGCGAGCGCGACCGGGAACAGGGCGAAGCTCCAGCTGTTCGCGATCATTCCCGCCAGCGTGCTGTAGGCGTTGGCGCCCCACATGTTGTGCGTGTTGTCGAGCGCGAGCGGAAGCGCGAGCGCCGCGAGCATCGCGGGCGCCGGCCGCGGCAGCCGCGCGATCCGTCCTGCCCCCCACAGCGCCGCGGGGAGCGCGAGCAGTCCGGCGATCGAACCGAGCTTGAAGGCGACGTCATGCCCGACCGCCTTCCCCGCGGCGGCCATCGCCGCGTACGGCAGCGGAAAGTAGAACCGGAACATCGGAAAGCCGCCCCACCAGCCGTCGGCCCACGAGACGAGCCGCCCGGTCCGCGCGATCCGGTCCATGAGATAGTGGTGCGCCGCGGTGTCGCCGCCCAGGTCGAGCCCGGGCCCGAACGCCAGCCACGCGCGCAGCAGCCACGCCAGGTACGCGGTCGCCGCGACCACCGCGAACGCCTCCTCCCAGCGCACCCCGCCACGAGCGCCGCGATCCTGCAGTGCCCCGTCCCGCACCACGCGCCGCCGCCGCCGCACCGCCGCACACGCCAGCGCCGCGATCGCCAGCGCCGCCGGCACGCCCGCGGGCAGGCGCCGCGGCGCCCGCCACGCCGCCTCCGCGTCCGGCGCCGCCTCGAACGCGAGCGGCAGCCGCGCGCCCTCCGACCATGCCGTGCCGTCCGGGGCCTCCGCCCACAGCACCGCCGAAACGGAGGTCGAAAGCGCGCCCGGCCCCATCGGTCGGAACGCGAAGTCCAGCGCGGTCTCGCCGCGCGCCCCGAGATCGATCGCTCCCGTCGCCGCCGCGCCCTCCGCGACGAGCCCCGACGGCACGAGCAGCCGGTACCGCACCGAGAGCGGCGCGTCCGCCCGCGACACGACCGAGAGCCGGGCGCGCACCGTGCGGGCGGCCTCCGACTCATCCTCCACCTCCCCGGCCTCGGCCGCGAACGAAACGGACGCCGGCACGGCGTCCTTCGCGGGCATCCGCCCCTCGACCAGGACACGCGGGCACGCCCACGAGCGGAACGCCGCCCCCCGTTCGTCCACGCCCTCCACGACGACCGGCACGAGCCACGGCCCCGGCAGCGGCGGCCGCGGCAGCTCCAGCGCGCCGGCGGCCGTCTCGCCCT
>CAMOEO010000300.1 GCA_946612175.1 uncultured Verrucomicrobiota bacterium | reverse complement strand
AAGGAGCGCGGGGTGGAGGCGAGCTTGGCGAAATCGGGACGGATGTCTTTCATGGAGGGTCTTGTGCTGGGTTGTGGGAAGGGGTTCCGAAGACGCGTCCGATGATACCACCTTGCCGCCTCGAACGCAACGATGAATGCATCGCGGACGCGAGGGCTACGGCTCGTGGAGGCGGCCGTCGACGGCGGGGCGGAGGCGGGGGGCGTCGCGGCGGACGGAGGCGTGGACGTGGGGGCCGCCGCCCTTGGGCCACTCGTTGTAGACCCAGTCGAAGCCGGCCTGCCAGGCGAGCTTGGCGAGACGCTCGAGCGCGGCCGAGGCCTCGGGGCCGGAGAGGCTCTTCGAGGAGCCGGGGCGGCCGAGCGTGAGGTCGAGGGCGCGGCCCTCGGAGTGCAGGGAGCGGGCGGTGTGGATGCCGATGGGGCGGTATGCCTCCTGGACGCGCAGCTGCAGGCCGGGCTCGCGCTGCTCGACGAGGTGGACGAGGCGGCGGAACGGGAGCTCGGCGGCGGCGTGCATCGTGTGGTCGCATTCGTCGTCGGTGTCGCCGTCGTGGTCGCTCTCCCACCAGCAGCGCGGGTCGTCGACGTAGACGAGGTCGCGGCCGGGGGAGAAGGCCGAGGGGCGGACGGCGCCGGCGGCGCGCGTCTCGGCGGAGACGGGGCGCCGCGCGCCGCGCGGGAAGGATTCGGGCGCGGGGCGGACCGGCTCGCGGAGGGGGGGCAGCACGGGCGCGCGCGGCGGCTCGGGGAGGTTCTCGGCCTCGAAGCCCGGATCCTCCGGAAGGAGCCCTGCGGCATGGCGCCGCGCGGGGCAGCCGCGCCCGAGCGCGAAGCCGAGCAGCAGCATGGCGGCCCAGGGAAGGACGGGGCCGAGGCGCCGCCGGACGGCGCGAAGGAACGCGCGCCAGGTCGCGGTGCGTCCCTCGACGAAGAAGTTCTCCGGCCCCAGGATCATTGCGCGGCGAGCTCGCCCGCGCGGCGGGCGGCGGCCGCGAGGGTGGCGGCGTAGACCGCGCGGACGTCGGAGGCGTCCAGCACGTCCTTGCCGGCGGCGGTGGTGCCCCCCTTCGTGGCCACGGCGGCGATGAAGTCGGGGACGGAGGGCGCGCCGGGGCGCGAGAGGACGGTGGCGGTGCCGAGGAACGTCTGGAGGGCGAGCGTCGCGGCGGCGGCGGGGTCGAGCCCGAGGGCGGCGCCGCCGTCGGCCATCGCCTGCAGCGCGTAGGCGAGGAACGCGGGGCCGGAGCCGGAGAGGGCGGTGACGGCGTCGAGGTTCCCCTCGGGCAGGCGGAGGGCCCTGCCGAAGGCCGAGAGGATGCGCCCCGCGAGCGCGAGGTCGTCCTCGGTGGCGCGCGCGCCGGGCGCGTAGGCCGTCATGCCGAGGCCGACGGAGACGCCGAGGTTGGGCATCGCGCGGACGACGCGGGAGCCGGCGGGAAGCCGCTCCTCGAGCCAGGCGGTCGTGCGGCCGGCGGCGATGGAGAGGAAGAGAGGGGAGGTCGGAGGGTCCGGGAGGGCGGAGAGGCTCCGGAGCAGGGCGGGAAGGTCGCCGGGGCGGACGGCCAGGACGACGGCGTCGCACCCCGCCGCAAGGTCCGCGGGCGAGGCGGCGGCGACGGCGCCGAGCTCCGCGGCGATCGCCTCCGCGCGGCCGGGTGCGGCGTCGAACACGCGCAGCGCGGGGCGGAAGTCCGCCGCCGCGAGGCCGCGCAGCATCGCGCCGCCCATGTGCCCGGCGCCGAGGAATCCGACGGTCATTCTCAGTACCCTCCGGAGAGCAGGCCGCGAAGCTGCTGCATGAAGGCCTGCTGGTCGGCGGCGGACGGGCGGTAGCCCTTGTTGTCCGGGAAGGCCAGCGCGAGGCGCCCGTAGGCGTCGATGCCCCACTCGCCCTTCACGCCGTCGGAGCAGGTGACGGAGCCCGAGGCGGCGAAACCGGGGCGCTGGATGCGCGCCAGCTCGACGGTGAGCGTGGAGGCGCCGGCCCCGCCGGGGGGCGGGGGCTCGGCCCCCGGGCCGGGGGCGGCGCCCGCCGCGTCGGCGGGGGCGCCGTAGGGGGCCTCCCCGCCGGGGAGCGGCGGGGCGGCGCCGTAGTCGTCCTCCGCCGCGTCGTCCCAGCGGTCGGGGGCGTCCTCCCCCGCCCCGCCGGCGGGCGGGGCGGGCGCGGCGGCGAGGTCGCGGGGCGGGGGCTCCTTCTTCGTCTTCTCGACGAGGTCGACCTTGAGGTCGAGGAGAAGGAAGCGGGTGTCGAGGTAGGAGAGGTGGAGGCCGCACTCGTCGGCGAGGCGCGTCTGGATGTCGGAGAGCGAGGCGCCCTCGGCGGCCCAGGCGCGGACGAGGCCCTCCTGCTCGGGTGTCAGTTGCATGGGGTCCGGCGGTCCGTTAGATGAGCGCGTACTTGGCGATGAAGACCACCGTGAGCACGTACATGATGGGCGAGACCTTCCTGGCCCTGCCGGAGAGCGCGTTCACGACCGTGTAGGAGATGATGCCGAACATGATGCCGTCGGAAATCGAGTACGTGAAGGGCATCCAGGCGAGGGTGATGAAGGCCGGAAGGCTTTCGCGGGCGTCCTTCCAGTCGAGGTCGACGATGGAGGAGATCATCTCGTAGCCCACGATGATCAGCGCGGGCGCCGTGGCGAACGACGGGATGACGAGGAACACCGGGGCCAGGAAGATCGAGAGGAGGAACAGGGCCGCGGCCGTGAGACCGGTGAGGCCGGTGCGGCCGCCGGCGGCGACGCCGGAGGCGGACTCGACGAAGGTGGTCGTCGTGGAGGTGCCGAACACGGCGCCGACGGAGGTGGCGATCGAGTCGGCGTAGAGCGCGCCGGAGATGCGCGGCAGACGGCCCTGCCGGTCGAGGAAGCCGGCCTTCATCGAAACGCCGATGAGGGTGCCGAGCGTGTCGAAGAGGTCCACGAAGAAGAGCGCGAACATGACGACGAAGAAGTCCATCGACAGCACGAGCGACCAGCCCTCTTTGATGGTGCCGTCGGCGGCGTGGGTCCACGCCTTCGGATCGAAGATCCCGCCGAAGGTTTCCGAGAAGCCCTCGAAGGCCTCGGAGATCCCCGCGAACGAGAACTTCGGATAGAGCGGGAAATACGTCTGGTAGTCGGGAACGTAGATTCCGGCGGCCTGGGCGATCATGCCGAGGATCCAGGTGAGGAGGATGCCGAAGAGGATCGCGCCCTTGAGCCGGAGGGCGAGCATGATGCCGACCGCCAGGGTGCCGACGAGCGCGAGGATGGCGCTGATGCCCTGCGTTTGGAAGGGCACGGAGCGGAAATTGACCGAATCGACGAGCGTCGCGCTGCTTTCCACGACGATGTGGGCGTTCTGGAGGGCGATGAAGCAGATGAACAGGCCGATGCCGGCGGAGACCGCCTTCTTGATCGACGTCGGAATCGATTCGAAGATGGTCTGGCGAATCGGCGTGACGGAGAGGAGGAAGAACAGAAGGCCTTCGACGAACACCGCCAGCAGCGCGAACTGCCAGCTGTAGCCCATGATCTTGATGACGCTCCAGGTGAGGAAGGCATTGAGGCCCATGCCGGGCGCCAGGACGAACGGATAGTTCGAGAACACCGCCATGAGCACGGTGCCGACGACCGCCGCGAGGGCCGTGGCGATGAAGACGCCGCCTCGCGGGATGCCGCCCTCGCAGAGGATCTCGGGGTTGACGGCCAGGATGTAGGCCATCGTCATGAACGTGGTGAGGCCGGCGAGAAGCTCGGTGCGGACCGTGGTCTTGTTTTCGCGCAGGTGGAAGAGTCTTTCGAGCATGGCGGGGATGGGGGTTGGGGGTTGGGAGGAACGAACAGCGAACAACGAACAACTGTGGGGTTGAAGGGGTTGAAGGGGTTGAAAAGGTTGAAGGGGTTGAAGAGGTTGAAGGGGTTGAAGAGGTTGAAGGGGTTGAAGA
>CAMOEO010000299.1 GCA_946612175.1 uncultured Verrucomicrobiota bacterium | reverse complement strand
GGCGGCGAGCGCGGGGCGGGCGGCGCACGGAGTACTCCCCCCGGCGCTTCGCGCCACCCCCCTCTCGGAGGGGGGCGGGCAGGGCGCGGGGCGGCGAGCGCGGGGCGGGCGGCGCACGGAGTACTCCCCCCGGCGCTTCGCGCCCCCCCCCTCTCGGAGGGAGGCGGGTGCGGAATTCCGAAGTGGTTGAAAATCGACCACTTGATTGAAAATCGACCAAAAATCCCTTGACTTGCAAGTGGATTTCTGCTATCCTATAGTCATGAAAAACGAACGCAAGATCCTTCTTCTTTCCGGGCTCGGAACCCTTGACGACCATCTGGCGGCGGCGGCGATCGCGCTGCGCAGGTTCCCGGGCGCGCAGCTCGAGTTCGCGAGCATGGGCGTGCTGCCCGAGGTGCTGCGCCCGTTCGCGGGCGAAGGCTACGACGAGGTCCATCTGCTCGGCATCGGGCTCGGCGAGGCGGACCCCGAGCAGCTCGGCGCCGTGTTCGGCGCGCTCGTGTCGGGCGGCGCGACCCTCGTCTGGCACAGCGTCGGCGTTCCCGTTCCGCCGGAGCTGCCCCCGGAGGTCCGGGCGCTCTTCACGCCCCGCGTGGGGAACGAGGGGAGCCTCGCGGAACGCCTCGCGAAGGAGCTGGGCGTCGGCAACGCGACGTTCATCCTATCGCTGCTGGGGGAGCGGTCGCGCTCCGGCATGGCCGCGGACTGGCGCCGGCGGCTCGACGCGGCCAGCTGGAGCTTCTCCAACACCCACGACTGGGGGATGCTCCGGACGACGGCGAAGGACCTGGCGGAGGGCGTTGCGCCCGAGCGCTGGGGCGAGCCGACGAAGCGGCTGCTCGAGAACTACCGGTCCTTCGGCTCGCGCGAGCTGCAGGCGTCGGGGCCGCGCATGCGCCCGCTCCGCAAGGAGATCGGCCTCGTGGCGGCGAGCGGCGTGCGGCGCGTGCTGGTCACCGGCGAGAGCGGCGTCGGCAAGGAGACGGTGGCGCAGCAGCTGCACGTCCAGTCCGGGCGGCGCGGGCCCTACCTGGCCTTCAACTGCGCGACCGTGGCGCGCGACCTGGTCGAGAGCCGCCTGTTCGGCCATGTCCGCGGCGCGTTCACCGGCGCGACCTCCGACGAGCCGGGGCTCTTCCGCGCCGCCAACGGGGGGACGCTCTTCCTCGACGAGATCGCGGAGCTTTCGCTCGACGTCCAGGGCGTGCTGCTGCGCGTGCTGCAGGACGGCGTCGTGCTGCCGATGGGCGGAACGGAGGAGACCCCGGTCAACGTCCTCGTCGTGGCCGCGACGAACCGCGACCTCACCGAGCTCGTCCGCGAGGGGCGCTTCCGCGAGGACCTGTACTGGCGCCTCTCGCTCGTCGAGCTGCACGTCCCGCCGCTGCGCGACCGCAAGGCGGACTTCCCGCAGATCGTGCGGAGCGAGTGGCGCAAGAAGGCGCCGGGCCGCAAGCCGCTCGCCAAGGAGGAGATCGACGCGCTCCGCGCCTACGACTGGCCGGGCAACGTCCGCGAGCTCGGCAACGTGCTGGAGCGCGCGGCGATCTTCCCCGACCGGCCGCTCGCGGAGCTCGTCGAGGCGGAGCGCGCCCGCGCGGTGCGCCTCGTCGCCGCGCCGGCCGCGGGGGTGCCCGCCGCGGCGCCCGCCGCCGTCCTGGCCGTCGCCCCCCCGGCGCCTGCCGCCGCCCCGGCCGCGATCGCGGCCGCGGCGCCCGCCGCGCCGCCGCCGCCGCCCGTGCCGGCGGCGTCCGCCGCGGACGACCCGGAGAACCTTGAGGAGGCCGTCCGCGCGCACATGCTGCGCATCTACCACCGGTACGGGGACAACCTCACGGCCGCGGCGCGCGCGCTCGGCGTGACGCGCAACACGCTGCGGGAGCGGGTCAAGGGGGCGCTCGCGGCGGGCCGGTAGGGGGAGCCCCGGCGAATCGCCCGCCCTACGGGCGCGCCGCGGGCGCGGGGGCGGCGCCGGCCGAGAGGCGGTCGACGAGGCGCTCCGACAGATCCGCGAAGGCGGCGCGCGCCGCGGCGGCCTGCTGCTCGGGCTTCGCGCCCGCGGCGGGCTTCTCGGAGCGGAGGGAGAACGACGCCGGGACGGCGCCGTCGGCGGCGCCGCGGTGGCGGAAGGTCGCGGAGAGGACGTAGACGTGCGCGCCGTTCGCGCGCCGCTCCAGCCGCGCCGCCTCCACGAAGCCCGAGAGCGACTCTCCGCCGCGGGCGCCGGGCAGGTCGGCGTCGATCACCGAGGCGTAACGGCCCGAGGCCGCCAGCGCGCGGCGCACGCTGTTGCGGAGCGCGACGGCGGGCGGCGTCGAGAGCTCCGCGCCCTTCGTCCCGTGGAGACGTCCGTTCGACTCGTCGCGCACGAGCATCCGCGCCGCGCCGTAGGGCTCCGCGGCGAGGAACGGCCCGACGCGGATCGCCGGCGCGCCCGCCTTCGCGGGGGCGGCCGCCGCGGGCTCGTACTCGACGAGATACGCCTTGCGGGCAGGGGAGGAGAGGCAGCCGGCGCAGAGCAGCAGGGGGAGCGCGAGGAGGAGGGCCTTCATGGGGAGGGGGCGGGGCTAGAACGCGTGGACGAGGAGGCCCGAGCGGAGCTTGGGCTCGAACCAGGTGGACTTGGGCGGCATCGTGGCGCCGGCGGCGGCGACGCCCATCATCTGCCCGATCGTCGTCGGCTGCATCGCGAAGGCGACCGCGGCCTTGCCGGACGCGACGTCGCGCTCCAGCTCCGCCGTGCCGCGGATGCCGCCGACGAAGTAGATGCGGGGGTCGGTGCGCGGGTCGCCGATGCCGAGGACGGGGGCGAGCAGGTCCTCCTGCAGGCGCGCGACGTCGAGCCGCGCGACGGGGTCGGCGGCCTGCGCGTCGGTGAGCGGCCAGGTGAGGCGGTACCAGCCGTCGGGCAGGCGCATCGCGCAGGAGTGCGACGGGAGCGCGATGTCGGGGAACGGGATCGACGCGGCGGAGAGCCCTCGCGCAAGGGCGGCCTTGAGGAAGTCGCGGGGGGAGAGCCCGTTCAGGTCGCGGACGCAGCGGTTGTAGGGCAGGATGCGCAGCTGCGAGGCGGGGAAGAGACACGCCATGAACCAGTCCGCGCCGGGGTCCGTGGCGGGGTCCGCCGGGCGGCGCGTGGAGGGGTCGCCCGCGGCGCGCAGCTCCGTGCCGGCGCGGAAGGAGGCGGCGGAGCGGTGGTGGCCGTCGGCGATGAAGGCGCGCGGCACGTCGCGGAACGCGGCGAGCAGCGGGGCGGGGTCGCGCACGCGCCAGACGGCGTGGCCGATGCCGTCCTCGGCCGTGAAGTCGCAGAGCGGGGGCTGCGCGCACTCGGCCTCGACGAGCGCGTCGACGGCGGGGCGGTCCTCGTAGCAGAGGAAGACCTGGCCCGTATGGGCGCGCGTCTCGAGGATGTGGCGCGTGCGGTCGTCCTCCTTGTCCTTGCGCGTCTTCTCGTGGCGCAGGATCGTGCCGGAGGCGTAGTCGTCGATCGCGCAGCAGGCGACGACGGCCGTCTGCGACGCGCCGCCCATCGTCTGGCGGTAGAGGTAGAGCGCGGGGGTCTCCTCGCGGACGAGGCTCCCGTCCGCGACGAGCGCCTCGAGCGCCCGCTTCGCCTGCGCGTAGACCGGCGCGGAGTGCGGGTCGGTGCCGTCGGGCAGGTCGATCTCGGAGCGCACGACGTGCAGGAACGAGAGCGGGTTGCCGGCGGCGAGCGCGCGGGCCTCGTCGGTGTCGACGACGTCGTACGGGAGCGAGGCGATCCGCGCGGCGAGCTCGGGCGTCGCGGGGCGGAGGGCGGAGAAGGGGCGGATGTTCATGGTTGAAGGGGTTGAAGGGGTTGAAGGGGTTGAAGGGGTTGAAGGGGTTGAAAGGGTTGAAAGGGTTGAAGGGGTTGAAGGGGTTGAAGGGGTTGAAGGGGTTGAAGGGGTTGAAGG
>CAMOEO010000298.1 GCA_946612175.1 uncultured Verrucomicrobiota bacterium | reverse complement strand
AGCCGCGGATGCCGGGCGCGCGCCCGACGATGGTGCCGTCGGCGGCGCGCTGGTAGGAGGCGTCGACCGCGGGCTCGAGGTCGGCCACGAGCGAACCAAGTAGGATGCGCTCCGTGAGCGAGTCGCGGGAGCGCTCCCACGCGGCGAGGAGCGCTTCGGGGGAGGGCGGCGGGAAGACGGATGCCGCGCGCCGGCGCCGCAGCGCGCGGCGGCGGCGGGCGTCCGCGGCGAGGGCGCGCGCCCGGCCGCGGGCCTGGGCGCGGGAAAGGAGGTGGCCGAGGCCGAGCCCGAGACAGGAGAGCGCGAGAAGGCCGAGCGTGACGGGCCAGCAGAGGACGGCGACTTCGAGGAGCGCGATGGAGAGCATCTCGTCGGAGCGGTCCCCCATCGCGCAGGAGAATGGACCGGAGTAGAACGCGTCCGGCTCGCGGTCGGCGCGCCAGCGGTAGCGGGAGGAGGGGGAGCATCCGTAGGGCATAGGGGAAAGATAGCACAGACAATGGATGGAAATCAAGTACGAAAAATAAATCTTAAAATTTCAAGAGAAAAATATATAGACTTCGGTTAGAATTTGGGGACTGCACGCCGTGGATTCCTGCGGGACGTCACCAAATTCCTGCTGGATGCCGCCGGATTTCCGGGCCGACGAATTCCTCGGGATACTGTCGAATTCCTGCGGGATGCCGCCGAATTACCGCGCCGCTGAATTCTCGGCTAGGGGGCGGGGGGAGGGCGGAGGGGGTCGCGGGCGGCGCAGGCGAGGGGGGCGGCCGGGGGGCCGGAGAGGGCGGCGAGGACGGCGCCGGCGAGGACGAGCCCGGCGGCGCCGACGACGGTGGGCAGGGTGCCGGCGGTCTGGATGCGCGCGGAGGGGTCGGCTCCGAGGGGCTGGCGGGGCTCCTCCGGGGAGAAGACGACGGGGAGGCGCGCGATGCCGTGGCGGCGGAGCTTCTTGCGCATGGCCTTCGCCAGCGGGCAGCGGTCGGTGCGGGAGAGGTCGGCCACGCGGAAGAGGGAGGGGTCGAGCTTGTTGCCCGCGCCCATGGCGCTGAAGAGCCGGGCTCCCGCGTCGCGGGCGCGCACGGCGAGAAGCACCTTGGCGGAAACCTGGTCGATGGCGTCGACGACGGCGTCCCAGGCGGCGAGGTCGATCCGGTCCGCGGTGTCGGGGCCGTAGCGCAGGTCGAAGCATTCGACGCGCGCGGCGGGGTCGATGTCGAGGACGCGCTCGCGCACGACCTCGGTCTTAAGGCGGCCGATCGTCGACTCGAGGGCGCAGAGCTGGCGGTTGAGGTTGGAGGGGGCGACGCGGTCGCAGTCGAGCAGCCCCAGCGTGCCGACGCCGGCGCGGGCGAGGGCCTCGACGCACCAGGAGCCGACGCCGCCGAGCCCGAGCACGAGGACGCGGGCGGCGGCGAGGCGGTCCAGCGCGGCGTCGCCGAGCAGGCGGCGCGTGCGGTCCGTCGCTTCGGGGCGCATGGCGCGCGGCGGGGCTAGACCCCGACCGTCTCCTCGGCGGGATCGGGATCCGGCGCGGCGGGCGCGGGGATGGCGGCGGGGGCGGGGGCCTCGCGCGTGGCGAGGGCGGCCTCGGCCTTGCGGGCGCGGCGGCGCCAGAAGGCCAGGCGGCCGAAGAAGGCGGCGATCGCCTTGCGGACGCGGCGGCCCATGGTGGGGTGCTTGAGCGCGTCGAGCCGCTTCCAGCCCTCGAGCACCTCGTCGGGGGTGAAGTCCTTGCGGTAGATGTTCTCCTCCAGCTCCATCTCGAGGCGGCGGGTCTCGTCGAGCCCCGTGACGATCTCGGCGTCGATCGTCTTCCAGCCGAGGTTGCCGGCGGCGGTGAGGCGGCGGTGGCCGGAGATCAGCTCGTAGGAGGGGGTGACGCGAATCGGGTGCAGCTGCCCGACGCGGGTCATGCTGTCCATGAGCGGCTGGAGATCGCCGAGGTCCTTGCGGACGCGTTCGGGGACGGTGACGGAGTCGATCGGGACTTGCATGGGAGGGCGGGGGGCTGGGGGTGGGAAGGGTGCGGGAGGACTAGACGGGGGAGGGGCGGACGATCTCGTTGCGGACGCCGTCGAAGACGACGATGCGCGGGCGGTGGACGGCGGCCTCCTCGGGCGTCAGGGCGCAGAAGGTGAAGACGATGACGCGGTCGCCGACCTTGCCCTTGCGGGCGGTGGCGCCGTTGAGGCAGCAGACGCGCGAGCCGCGGGCGCCCGCGATGGCGTACGTCTCGAAGCGCTCGCCGTTCTCGAGGTCGGCGACGAGGATCTTCTCGAACGGGGCGATGCCGGCGGCCTCGAGGAAGTCGGGGTCGAAGGTCATGCTGCCCGCGTACTCGAGCTGGGCCTCGGTGACGCGGAGATGGTGGAGCTTGGATTTGAGGAAGAACGAGAGCATGGTCGGCCGACGGCCTAGAAAGATACCCGAACGCGGGCGGGATTTCAAGCGCGAATCTGGTCGCGCGGGGGGCGGTCGGAGCCGCCGGCGAGCAGACCGCCGCGGCGGGCGACGATGTAGGTGCAGACGTTGTCGCCTGCGACGTTGCAGCACGTCTCGAACATGTCGAGCACCGGGTTGATGCCGAGCGCGAGCGCGACGACGGTCGCGACCTGCTCCGGCTCGAGGCCCATGTTCTCCAGCACCATGAAGAGCAGGAACACCGAGCCGCCCGGGATGCCGCCCGCGCCGATCGACGCGAACATCACCGACACGACGAGCACCGCGAGCTGCCCCGCCGAGAGGTGCAGGCCGAACATGTTCGCCGCCAGGATCACGAAGACCGGCAGGTGCACGCAGACGCCGTCCATGTTGATCGTCGCGCCGAGCGGCAGCGAGAAGCTCGAGAGCGAGCGCGAGACGCCGATCTCGTCCATCGCGCGGAAGGAGACCGGGAGCGTTGCCGCGCTGGAGCGCGTGACGAACGCCGTGAGGAGCGGCTGGCGGATGCGGGCGAGGACGCGGTAGGGGTTCTCGCGGCAGAGCAGGAACACGGCGAGCGGGTAGACGAGGAGGATCATCGCCGCGACGCCGACCGTGACGCAGAGGACGATGCGAACGTAGGGCCCGAAGAGCAGCGTGCCGTTCTCGGCGAAGTTGCAGAACGTGAGGGCGAAGACGCCGAAGGGGAAGTACTGCATCACCCAGTCGATGAGCTTGAAGGCGGCGTGCTGGACGCCGTCGCACGCCTGCAGCATCGCCTCGACGGAGGCGCGGCTCTTCCCGGAGTCGACGAGCGCGCGCGCGGCGAGGCCGAAGAGGATCGCGAAGACGATGATCGGGAGGAACTTGCCCTCGGCGAGCGCGGCGAACGGGTTCTGGAAGAGACTCGTGAGAAAGCTTCCGAAGCCGGCGGAGGCGGAGCTGGCGGACATCGCCTTCACGCCGTCCATGTAGCGGCCGGCCGTCTCGGTGGCGGCGACCATCGACGGATTGAGCGCGAACGCCATCGCGACGCCGAAGACCGTGGCGAAGAGGGAGGTCGCGAAATACCAGGCGATCACCGTGCCGCCGATGCGCCCGGAGCTCCGGAGCGGCATGCTCGCCGCGCCGAGCACGAGCGAGAAGAAGATGATCGGGTAGACGACCATCTTGAGCATGGAGACGAGCACCGAGCCGAACGGCGAGGCGATCGCAAGGAGGCGGCCCAGGGTGTCGGGCGAGGCGAGGCGGGAGGCGAGGAGGCCGAGCGCGATGCCGAGGAGGAAGCCGGCGAGGATTCGCCAGACGAGGGGAATGCGGGAGGGGGCCTTGGACATGTCGGGAAGGGAGGATGCGGTTCTCTTCAAGAGCATACCGGAACGCGGCCGCGAAAGCAAGCCCGTTCGGAACGGAACCGCTACGGCAGCGCCCAGAAGCCCGGCAGGTCGCGGGCATCCCGTCTCCCTGGACCTTCCCCTCTTTTTGGCGCCGCGCCGTCGCGGAGGCCCGCAAACGGGGCCTTTGCGCCGCTGG
>CAMOEO010000297.1 GCA_946612175.1 uncultured Verrucomicrobiota bacterium | reverse complement strand
CGCCGTCGGCGCTGAGCAGGGTGTTGTTCACCTGCACGTCGTTGTGGTAGCCGTCGGGGAAGAGCGGGCGGATCGGGCGGTCCGTGAGGCGGGCCGTGAGGATCTCCTTCTCCGAGGGGCGCGCCTCGCGCTTGAAGAAGCCGCCGGGGAAGCGGCCGCAGGCGTAGAACTTCTCGCGGTACTCGCACTGCAGCGGGAAGTAGTCGATGCCCTCGCGGGGCGTCTCGGTGCAGGTGACGGCGGAGAAGACGACGTTGTCGCCCAGGGTGGCGGTGACGGCGCCGGCGGCCTGCTTGGCGAGGAGGCCGGTCTCGATCGTCAGGGTCTGGCCCCCGACGTCGCAGGAAACGGAAACGGTGTTTTCCATGGTGTATTCTCTTTCTGTGGTTTGGTTGTTCGTGAAAACGGTTCGAAGGTTCGAACGTTCGAGGGTTCGAAGGTTCGCGTGGCTGCGGGTTCGCGGGTTCGCAAGAGGGCTCTTGCGAAGATGCGAAGGCAAACGCGCCTCCGGCCGGTGGACCGGCCGGTCGGCGCGATGGGAAGGACCGCCCGAGCGGCCGGGGCGGCGAAGAAGGCTAGCGGCGGAGGCCGAGTTCCTTGACGAGGGCGATGTAGCGCGGCTCGTCGGTGCGCTTGAGATAGTCGAGCAGCTTGCGGCGGCGGTTGACCATCATGATGAGGCCGCGGCGCGAGTTGTGGTCGTGGGCGTTGGCCTTGAGGTGCTCGGTGAGGTGCTCGATGCGCTTGGAGAGGATCGCGACCTGGACGTCGCAGGATCCGGTGTCCTTCTCGTGCAGCTGGAACTTCTGGCGGACGGATTGGAGTTCGACTTGGCTCATGGGGGGATGGGTACCGATTTTTTGTCGTCTTGTTGGAAGTGGCCGGGAATCATAGCAGAACGGGGGGCGCGATGCAAACGAAAAAAGGAATTCACAAATCCGGGCGTTTGTGCGAGAATCCGCCGCCCTTCCAAGAACCCACCCCCATTCGCATCCGATGAACGACAAGAACGCCGCCCTTTTCGCCGGCCAGGGAGCCCAGGCCGTCGGCATGGCCCGGGACCTGGCGGAGGCCCGCCCCGCGTGCCGGGCCCTCTTCGACCGCGCCGACGCGATCCTCGGCTGGTCCCTCTCCGAGGCCGTCTTCGAGGGCCCCGTGGAGCGCCTCACGCGCACGGACGTCTGCCAGCCCGCCATCTTCGTCGCGAGCGCCGCGGCGTGGACGGCCTTCCGGGAGCTCGCCCCGGCCGTCCCCTTCGCCGCGATGGCGGGCCTGAGCCTCGGCGAATGGACCGCGCTCTGGGCCGCCGGCGCCGTGTCGTTCGACGACGCGGTCCGCATCCTCGCCGCGCGCGGGCGCCTCATGCAGGAGGCGTGCGACGCCGCGCCGTCCGGCATGGTCTCGATCCTCAAGCTCGACTCCGCCGCGTGCGAGGCGATCGCCGCGGAGACGGGCTGCGCCGTCACCAACTACAACGCCGCCGCGCAGACGGTCCTCGGCGGCACGCACGAGCAGGTCGCCGCCGCCGCCGCCGCCGCGTCGGCGAAGGGCGGCCGCGCCGTCGTCCTCAAGACCGCCGGCGCCTACCACAGCCCCTTCATGGCCCCCGCGGCCGAGGGGCTCGCCCCCGTCCTCGCCGCCGCGCAGATCAAGGCCCCCGCCGTTCCCGTCCTCTCCAACTACACCGGCCGTCCGCACGGCGGCCCGGACGAGATCCGCGCCGCGATGCTCGCGCAGATCGCCCACCCCGTCCGCTGGACGGACGACACCGCCGCGATGACCGCGCTCGGCGTCGGGACGTTCGTGGAGTTCGGCCCGGGCGCCGTCCTGACGGGCATGCTCAGGCGCGCCCTGCCCGAGGCGCGGCTGTTCAACGCGAACGCCGTCGCGTCGGTCGAGGCCGCCGCCGCCGCCCTCGCGGGCTAGGGCGTCTCCCTCTCTAGTCCTCGAAGACGAGGACGCCGAAGGCGCTCTCGTCGGAGAACGGGCGCGCGGGGTTGCCCGTCCAGTAGAGCGCGTGGTTGCGCCGCCCGCCGCCGTCGTCGTCCTGCACGCCGATGTTGAACCCGATGCGCTCCGGCGCGTTCGTGCGGCCCATCGCGGCCCAAGGAATGACGAAGTTGTAGGACAGGGCGCCGGGTACGGTTTCGCCGGGTCCCGAGAGGACGGGAAGCACCATGCCCGTCCACCAGACGTTGGTCGATGCCTGCGCTGCCTTCAGGCGGTCGAGGTCCATCAGGGGGACGAAGGTCTTGGGGTAGCCCGAGAAGTCGCTCATCGCGGCGCCGTTCGCGACGAGCGTGAATTCGCCGCCGTGCTTGAGGTGGATGCCCTTGTCCGCGCGGCTGTCAGGCAGGCGCGCGAACTCGCCGTCGAGGAAGATCTCGACCGCGTCGTCGTCCCAGGCGGGGCAGGAGACCGAGCCTTCGGCGCAGGAGTCCGACTGGCGGTCGTCATCGAACACGACGACGGACACGTAGAGCGCGTCCTCGCTGTAGGAGCAGTCGAACCAGTAGCACAGATCCTTGTCGTCGAGCGGGGGCGTCGTCCCCGCGTCGACCACGCCGTTCGTGACGGAGACGAATGCGGCCGTGTTCGGATCGGGAAGGAAGTGATCCATGGCATCGCCCGTCGTGCGCTTGGCGCGCCACACGGGCGGGCCGGCCTTTTTCGGCGCGAAGTCCTGCCAGCCGCGCGCCTTCGCCTCGTCGAGGGCGTCCTGCGCGGCGGCGCGGAGCGCGGCGCGGGTTTCGTCGTCGCCGGCGCCCTCGGGCGCGAAGGACAGCTCGCGCACGTCGCGGTCGAAGAGGAAGCCGAGCCATGTCGCGGCCTGCAGGTATTCGCCGGAGCGGTTGAGGTGGATCGTGTCGCCGGAGATCCGGCCGTCCTTCCAGCCGAGCGCGCCGACGGGCTCGCCTTTGAGGTCGATCGAGTCGCCGGGCGAAAGCGTGGCGGGGTCGAAGACGGGGCCGGCGGCGGCGAGGGCGGCGCGGCGCTTCTGGACGGCGAGGCCGACGGGGATCACGCGGAAGCCGAATTCGCGGGCGAGCGCGAGGGCGTTCGTCTCGACGCGGGCGTACATGCCGGCCTGGTCGAAGGGCCAGTCGGGGAACTTGCCGCCGATGCGGGCGTCGGCGGCGTTGTAGGACCAGGTCTCGTGCCAGACGATTTCCGCGTCGGGCGCGAGGGAGCGGACGGTCGCGACGAGCGAGTCGGCCCACGGGTGGAACGACTCGGGCTTCCAGCTCTCGTGGCTCGCCTGCTGGAGCGTGACGACGTCCCACTTCTGCGTGGCGAGCATCTGCGGGATGTTCGAGCGGAACTTCGCGGGATGCGCGGGATCCTCCGCGCGGAACCACGTGACGTCATAGGGCGCAAAGGCGGGGTCGGCGCCGGCCTTGGCGACGTTGCCGGCGTGGCGCCTGAGGGAGCAGCCGCCGATGAAGAGGTTGCAGAACTCGAGCTTCTCGCCGGAGTCCGCCGCCATCGCGGGCAGGTAGCGGCAGAGGCTCGCCGAGAAGGAGTTGCCGATCGAAAGCACGCGCAGGGGCGGCTTATCCGCGGGCGCGGCGTGGGATTGGCCGGGACAGGGCCCGGCCATCAGGACTGCCAGGGCGGCGAGGGGGGCAATGCGTTTCATGGGCCGCATTCTATCCCATCGGCCCCTCGCCGGTCAAACCCCGCCGCCGGGCCGGTACCGGTCCAACGCGGCATCGCAGGCACTCCACCCTTCGATTTCACCGTGCGTGATTTTCCTTGCCTTTCCCACTCCCATCGCTACCCTTCCCCCATTCATCCCACTCGATTTCACCGTGTATGATTTTGCTTGCCTTTCCCGCTCCCATCGCATAGAATCACGCCTTGTTCCTCCCGTTATTCTCTCCGGCGATTCCCAATCTTCCCCTCCTCCCGCCCCTTCCCGCTCTTCGCGTCCGTCCCGCCCCACCCTTCCCGATTCTTCCGAACATCT
>CAMOEO010000296.1 GCA_946612175.1 uncultured Verrucomicrobiota bacterium | reverse complement strand
CACGCTGGGGGCGGCGCTGTTCCAATCTCACGCAGAGAACGCAGAGAGCGCAGAGATTGTTTCTCACGCAGAGAACGCAGAGAGCGCAGAGTCTGTTTCTCACGCAGAGAACGCAGAGAGCGCAGAGCCAACCTCTTCAACCTCTTCAACCTCTTCAACCTCTTCAACTGCTTCAACCGTTCCGGAGCCCTCCGCCATGAATACCCGATCCCTCCTCGCCGCCACCGCCTCCCTCTCCCTCGCCGCCGCCCCCGCGCTCGCGCTGGCCGACGGCACATGGACCAAGACCGCGCTTTCGCAACAGGCGGCCGACCTGGTCTCCCTCGCGGACGGCAACCTCGCCCGCTCCCCGCGGACGACCCTCACGCTCGCCGGCAACTCGCCGGCCAACAGCGACAAGGCCTGGCAGAGCCCGGCGGAACTGCTCGTCAACGGCATCTTCGACACCGTCACGTCGGCTTCCGACGAAGGGCACCTCTACCCGATCCGGACGGGCGCCTCCGTCACGCTCTCGTTCGGGACGTCGGCGCGCGTGGACGAGGTGCGCGTCTATTCGGCCTGGCGCGACGCCGGCCGCGTCGACGTGGGCGTCGCCTCGGTGGACGTGTGCGACGGCGAGGGGAACTGGACGTCGCTCGCCGGTTCGGAGCTTCCGTTCGTCGACGGCGGAGCGTCCGTCGGCTGGCGCCTCGTCTTCGCGGACGGTTCCGGCGCCCCGCTCGCCGCGGGCGCCACGGCCGTGCGCGTCGTCTTCGGCACGATGGACAACGGCTGGACGGGCATCGCGGAAATGGAGGTCCTCGGCGCCTACTCCGGGACGCACACGGTGACGTTCTGCGACGAAAACGGCGATCCGCTGCCCGGCGTGCCGCCCCAGACCGTGACGACCGGCACCGCCGCGACGGCGCCCGACCCCTCCCTCGTCCCGGAAAAGGCGCCTCTCGTCTTCGTCGGATGGGACGTCGACCTCTCCGCCGTCTTCGAGGACCTGTTCCCGCGTCCGGTCTACGGGACGGAAATCCAGTATTCCCGGAACGGCGCGTGGGAGCGGACGCCCTTCGCCGAGCAGGCGGCCGAGCTCGCGCCCGCCTCCTCCAACCTCGTGCGGCGACCCACGACGTCGATGACGCTCGAAGGGGCCGAGCAGCAGGTCGTCGCCCCGCCCAACCTGATGGTGAACGGCGTGTTCGAAGGCCACTTCGACACGTCCAAGGAGGACATCGACGTCTATGTCATGAAGAGCGGCGTCAAGGTGACGTTCGACTTCGTCGCGGAGGCGCGGGTGGACGCCGTGCGCGTCTTCTCGACGTGGAGCGACAACGGCCGCAACGACATCGCGGTCAATTCCGTGTCCGTCCGCGACGCCGTGGGCACCTGGAGGACGCTCGACGGGTCGGCGCTGCCGTTCGCGAACACGAGCGGCATCGCCCTCCGAAGCGTTTTCTCCGATCCCTCCGGCGCCCCGCTCGCGAGAGGCGCCACCGCCATCGAGATCGATTTCGGAGCGGTGGAGAACACCTATGTCGGGGTGGCCGAGATCGAGATCCTCGGGGAACTCACGGGCGTCTACACCGTCACGTTCTGCGACGAGAACGGCGATCCGCTGCCCGGCGTCGCGGTGCAGACCGTCGCGGCCGGCCACGCCGCCACGGCGCCCGACCCCTCCGTCGTGCCGCCGAAGGAGGGATTCGTCTTCGCCGGCTGGAGCGAGGCGCTCGACACCGTGCTGTCCAACATCCGCCCCCGGCCGGTCTACGCCGCCCCCGGCGTCGTCCTCGTCTCGTCCGGCCCGTTCCGCACCGGCAGCATGATCCCCTTCGGCCTCAACGTGCTCGCGGAAAGCGGCGCCGTCGCCGCGGACGGCGCCGTCGCCATGTCCGCCACGCGCGACCCCGGCTACAACAACGCGAACACGAACGCGGCAGTCCTCGTCGACGGACGCTTCGTCTTCGCGAACGGGGACGGCGACGTGGCCGCGATCAAAACCGACGCGCAGTTCGTCTACGAGCTTCCGTCGCCGCGCGACGTGGACTCCGTCGGCTTCTACACCTTCTGGAGCGACGGCGGCCGCGACGGCTTCTCGTTCTCCTCGATCGCCTACCGCACGGCGGGCGATCCGAACTGGAAGACCGTTTCCTTCGACGAAGTCCGTTACGGCCTGGGCGACAATTTCTCGCACGGATCGTATTTCGTCTCGGTTTCGCGCGCCGGCGGGCCGCTCCTCACGAACGCGGTCGCGGTCCGGATTCCCTTCCCGGCGATGGACAACTCCTGTGCCGGCGTCGGCGAAATCCAGGCGCTGCGCGCCCCCGTCGCCGCCCCCCGCGCCGCGTGGACCGGCGAAACATGGAGCGGGACGGTCCGCCGTCCCGGCGGCGGCAGCCTCCTGCGCCGCGGCTCGGGCACGACGGCCTCCTTCGTCCGCAACGGCGCCGCGCCGGACGCCGCTGCGCTCGCGGCGCTGGCCGACGGCGTCGTCTCCGAGAGCTCCGCCGCCGTCTGCCCCGTCGCCACCGACGCGATCTTCGAGGCGCTCTTCGACGCGCCGGAGCGCGTGAGCCGGATCGAGCTCTGGACGAACGGCGGCGGCGCGCACGACGGCCTTGCCGTGAACGAGGTCCTCTTCCGCCGCGCCGGCTCCGCCGCCTTCGAGCCGAACGACGACATGGAGCCCTTCCGCTTCGTCACGTTCGAGGCGGACGGCGACGACGCCTCCTCCGGCCGCCAGCACGTCGTGATCGAGGCCGCGGACGGCGGCCTTCTCGCCGCCGACGCAACCGGCGTCCGCATCTGGTTCGGCCGCGCGGACAACGACCGCACCGACCTGCAGGAACTGGAAATCTTCACCGACGTTCTTCCCGGCACGATGATCCTCGTCCGCTAGCCCCGCGCGTCTCCCGTTCCGCCGTCTCGGCGGAAGGGACGGGCAGCTTCGCGCGCCTCGCCGCCGTCGCAATCCTGCCGCCGCTCCTCGGCTGGCTCGGCGTGTGCCTCGCGCCCGCCGCCGCCTGGACCGCCGCCACGGCGCTCCTCGCCGCCGCCTGGCTGCGCGAGCGCCGCCGCTTCCCGGACGCCTGAGCGCCGCCGCGCCCGGGCGCGCAGGCCGTCGCGCCGGCGGTGCGGACCGCGCCGCCGCAGTTTCCGCCAATGAAACGCAGCCGATCCGGTATTCTTCTTATGGGGCGGCGCGCGCCTTCCCGAAACCATGACCATCGTCGAAGAACTCCGGACCGACCGCGAAAGCGGGGCCAGACGGCTTGAAAGCGAATACAAGGCGGGGCTGATGAGCCTCGCCCGGCGATTTTGCGCCGACGAGGGCGACGCCGAGGAACTCGTCAACCGCACCCTCGCGGCGGTCGTCGAGGGGATCGACGACTACCTGGAGCAGTCCGCCTTCTTCGGCTGGATGTGCAAGATTCTGGAGAACCTGCACGCCAAGGACGTCCGCCGCAAGTCCAGCAGGACGGTCGCCGGCGACACCGTTGCCGTCGAGGGGGCGTGCGACGACGATGCGTGCGACCGCATTTTCCGCGAGGTCGACGCCTCCCTCCTGCGCGACGCGATTTCCGACCTTCCCGCCGACATGAAGGAATCCGTGGTACTGCGGTATTTCATGGACCTTCCCGTGGCCAAGATCGCCCGATTCCTCGCCCTGCCGGAGGGCACCGTGATGTGGCGCCTGCACTGCGCCCGGAAGATTCTCGCGGCCAAGCTGGGGGCGACCACGCGGAGGCCGGGCGCGCGGCTGGTGCTGCTGGCGCTCCTGCTCGCCGCCGGGCTCGCGGCGGGGCGGGCCCTCTACACGCTGGGGGCGGCGCTGTTCCAATCTCACGCAGAGAACGCAGAGAGCGCAGAGGTTGTATCTCACGCAGAGAACGCAGGGCCCACCCTTTCACCCTCTTCAACCCCTTCACCCTCTTCAACCTCTTCAACCCCTTCAACCGCTTCAACCCCGGAGACCCCCGACATGAA
>CAMOEO010000295.1 GCA_946612175.1 uncultured Verrucomicrobiota bacterium | reverse complement strand
CGCGTGATCTCGATGAGGTAGGAGTCGAGCTCCGTCCGGTTCCACGCGGCGAAGACCTCGTGCATCTCGTCGTCGGACATGCCGAGCAGGTCGCGCATGAGCTGGTAGCTCTCGCAGATGAGCTGCATGTCGCCGTACTCGATGCCGTTGTGGACCATCTTCACGAAGTGGCCCGCGCCGTTCTCGCCGACCCAGTCGCAGCAGGGGGAGCCGTCCTCGACCTTGGCGCAGATCGCCTGGAAGATCGGCTTCACGATCGGCCACGCGGCGGGCGAGCCGCCGGGCATCATGCTCGGGCCCTTGAGCGCGCCCTCCTCGCCGCCGGAGACGCCGGTGCCGACGTAGAGCAGGCCCTTCTCCTCCACGAGCTTCGTGCGGCGGATCGTGTCGGGGAAGTGCGAGTTGCCGCCGTCGATGATGACGTCTCCCGGCTCGAGGATGCCGAGGAGCTTCTCGATCATGCCGTCGACCGCCGCGCCGGCCTTGACCATGAGGAAGACCTTGCGCGGGCGCTCCAGGTTCGCGGCGAGCTCCTCGAGCGAGTGCGCGGGAATGAAGTTCCTTCCGGCGCCGCGGCCGTTCACGAAGGCGTCGACCTTCTCCACGGTGCGGTTGTAGACCGCCACGGTGAAGCCCTTCGACTCCATGTTCATCACGAGGTTCTCGCCCATCACGGCGAGACCGACAAGACCGATGTCAGCTTTTTTCATTCTTTTCGTTTGTTGCGGGTGGGAGACGGCCATGGAACGGCCGCGGCGCGGCAGCCCCGGGACGGGGCGGCGGGGGAAGGAAGGGGACGGCTGCGCCGCGGTCCGCCGTCGCCGTGCCGCGTAGTCTATCAGATTGCGGCCGGAAAAACCATCCCCGTTTCGGGACGGGGGCGTCAGACGAGCGGGACCGTGACGTCGGCGAGCCAGGGGTGCGCGAACCAGATCGGCGTCCGCGAGCGGAGGCAGGGCGCGGCGAGGTCGAGCTCGAGCGTGAGGAAGGACGTGGTGCAGGGCACGGCCGCCTTGATCTGAAGGCGCGTCGGCGTGATCCACGCGGCGCGGGCGAACGCGCCGAAGGAGTGCCCGGACGCGAGGCGCCGCAGCTGCGAGGCGCACGGCTCCGCCCAGCCGGCGCGGAGCAGGTCGACGAGGCCGTCGCCGAACGCGAACTCGAGCGTCGCGCCCCGCGCGTCCTGGACGAGGGTCAGCGCGGCGATGCCGAACGGATTCGGCGCGCACGCGAAGCGGCGCGGCTCGCCGAACGGGAACGCGGCGAGGCGCGGCGCGCCGGCGGGTCCCAGGTCGAAGCGCTGCGAGGACTCCGCCTCGCGGAGCCGCGCGAGGCCGTCCGGATCGGGCGGCAGGGGGGCGTCGGCGAACGCGGGCAGGAGCGCCTCCCAGATCGCGTCGAGCTCCTCCTGCATGCCGCAGACTCCGGCCGTGGCGGCGACGACCGCGTCCTGCCCCGGGAGCATGACGGCGAGCTGGCCGCTCGCGCCGTCGCCGCGGAACGCGCCGTGGCGGCACTGCCAGAACTGGTAGCCGTAGCCCTGGCTCCATTCGGGCGCGCGGCCGGGACCGTCGTTGGGGATGCGGAAGGAGGTCGCCTCGGCCATGTAGGAGGCGGGGATGAGGCGGCGGCCGTCGGGCAGGACCCCGCCACGGAGCCAGAGCTGCCCGGCGGCGGCGATTTCGCGGACCGTGAGGTTGAGCCCCGCGCCGCCGAGGGTGATGCCGGTGCCGGGCAGGTCGTCCCAGACGACGTCGCGTGCGATGCCGAGCGGATCGAACAGGCGGGTGCGGAGGTAGTCGGGGAGTCGTTGTCCGGTGACCTTCTGCAGGACGGCCGAGAGCAGGAACGTCGCCCCGGTGTTGTACTCGAAGCGCGAGCCGGGCTCGTCGCGGAGCTCGTCCTCGAGCAGGTGCCGCACGGCGGGGAGGTCGTCGTCGAAGAACTCGAGCCCGGACGCGAAGCGCTCCGCCACGGCGCGCATGTCGGATGCGGCGGGCGAGGCGGCGAATTCGCGGTGCAGGCGGTCGTAGCGGTCGCCCCAGAGCCCGCACGACGCGCGGCCCATGCCCATCGTGAGCAGGTGCCGCAGCGTCACGCGGCGCATGCGGTCCGTGACGCGGGGCGAATCGTACTCGGGGAAGAACGAGACGAGCGGCGCGTCGAGCGACGGGAGGAGCCCCTCCCCGAGCGCGATGCCGACGGCGGAGCTCGTGAAGCTCTTGCTCAGCGAGAAGAGCTGGTGGCGGTCGGCCGGGGAGCAGAGCTCGCGGTAGCACTCCGCCACGATGCGGCCGTGGCGCAGCACGACGAGGCCGTGCGTCCAGCGAAGGGAGAAGAAGCGATCGACGAACTCGGCGAGCCGCGCGGACGACACGCCTTCGGATTCGGGGGAGGATGCGAGGGGGATCATGGATTGTCTCGGCTCCATGCAGGGGCGGATGGGGGGCGATTGTACCCGTTCGCGCGACCGGATGCAACCGCCGCTTTGCGACGGGCCGGTTCCCGGCCGGCGGCCCTTGACTTTCCGGGGCGATGGGAGTAGATTCCCAAGCCGTTCAAAGAAATGACAATCAAAAATCTGAATCATTTTCCGGAGAAACGGACATGGAACTGAAGGAGCTCGGCGTCTGGGGGCGGAATCCCCCCGCGGACTGGATCCAGGAGGCCGCCCAGCGCTGGGCGGTGCTCGCGAAACGGGCCGCGCTCGTCTACATGGACCTCTTCCGCGCATCGCCCCTGCCGCGCGCGGAGACGGAGGTGCTCGCGCTCGTCTGGGAGAATCCCGATTCGGCCGAGCCCGCGCTCCTCGCCGGCGCCCTTCGCGTCTCGCGCCAGTCGATGACCGGCCTGCTCGACAAGCTCGAACGGGGCGGCTACCTCGAGCGGACGCCCCACGCGGCCGATCGACGCCGCAAGACGATCCGCCTCCGGAAGAAGGGGCTCGCCGTCGTCCGCGGATTCGCCGGCGGCGTCGTCCGCCGCGAGGCCGCTCTGTTCGGAACCCGGTCCGAAGGCGAAGTCTCGAGCGCCCTGGATACCCTCGACCGCCTCCTCTCCCTCGTGGAACAATGGCACGCGGAGCATCCGTTCGACAAAGCGAACAGTTAACAGCTAACAACGAACAACGAACAGCGAACTGTTGGAAGTGAAGAGGGTAGAGTGAAGAGGGAAGAAGTGAAGAAGGAAGAGGGGAGAGGGAAGAAGTGAAGAGTGAAGAAGCAAAACTCTGCGAACTCCGCGGACTCTGCGTGAGAAACAACCTCTGCGGACTCCGCGTGAGAAACAACCTCTGCGGCCTCTGCGTTCTCTGCGTGGGTCTTCTCTGCGCCCTCTGCGTGACGGGGTGCGTGTCCTTTGACGCGACGGACGCCCGGCGTTCGCAGACCGGGGCGTTCTCGAACGAGCTGTCGCGGCTGGAGGCGGCGTGGCTCGCGGAGCCGCTCACGCTGGAGCGCTGCGTGGGCATCGCGATGACGAACAACTACGAGGTGCGCAAGGCCGACCTCGACGCGCAGCTGGGCCGCTTCTCGCGCGACATGGCGTTCTCCGCGTTCCTTCCGCAGGTCTCGGCCTCGGCGACGCGGATCGACTACGACAGGAACCCGGTTCTCAACTCGCAGCGCTTCACGAGCGGCGGGGTGGACGTGGGGCTCGCGCTCCTGATGCCGTCGACCTGGTTCCTCTACGACGAGGCGCGCCACGGGCGCGCGGCGGCGGAGCTCGCGGCCGGCTACGTGCGGCAGGGCGTCGCGCTGCAGACCACGTCGGCCTACTACGACGTCGTCGTGCAGGAGAGGCTCGTCGCCGCGCACGAGCGGCAGCTCGCGGCGGCCCGCGAGACGGCGGAGCGCGTGGCCGGCCTGGAGCGCGAGGGGCTCGCGCGCCCCTGGGAGCGCGACCAGGCGGCGCTGCTCGCCGAGACGCGCGAGGCGGAGCTCGGCGCCGCGCGCCGGCGGCTCGTCGTGCTGCGCGGCGACCTGATGCGGGCGCTCGG
>CAMOEO010000294.1 GCA_946612175.1 uncultured Verrucomicrobiota bacterium | reverse complement strand
GACGGCGACGAGGACCATCACGGTCTCCCCGACGCCGGCGAAGGAGAGGCCGTTCGTGAGGTTGTAGAGCGCGAGGCGCCGCAGCGACGTGCGGCATTCGGCGGGGGTGAGAGGTTGGGAGAAAATCATGGTGCGGCGGGGCGCCTGCGGAAGACGCGGACGTAGTCGACCGCGAACTCGACCGGATACGTGAGCTCGCTTTCGACGTGGTCGGGGCGCATCCGGTAGTGGAAGAGGGCGAGGAGGACGAACATCTCGCGCTGCGGCGTCGGGCCGACGTAGTCCGCGACGACGCGCCCGTCGAGCCGCCAGCGCGCGCGGCCCTCCTCCCACTCCAGCGACCAGACGTGGAAGGCGTTGTCCGGGTCCGGCTCCTGGAGGCGCCAGTGGCCCGCGTCGGTGTAGTAGCAGTGCATCTGCGCGCGGAGGGCGTCCGGCGGGTCGCCCCACGCCTCGAACACGTCGAACTCCAGCGCGCCCTCGGCCTTGTTCGGGCGGCCGTCGGGCGTGAACTCCTGGTGGAGCGGGTCGACCTGGTGGAGCCAGAAGGCGCACTCGAGCCCGGGGCCCTTCGCGATGCGGCAGCGCGTCTCGAACCAGCCGTACTTCTGCCCGAACTTCTTCAGCACCGTGACGTCGGAGAGGTCCGCGCCGTAGCGGTGGTCGCTCGTCGCGACGCAGCTGGCGCAGCTGGAGCCGACGTGCGGCCGCCGCGGGCGCGTCTCGTCGACGCGCAGCCGGAGCGCGCCGCCCGACACCTCGCAGAGGCATTCCGGGCTCGTGTAGGCGCCGGGGTGGCGCGCGCCGACGCGCCGATACCACTCGAACTGGCCGGGACGGTAGCCCGCGTGCCACTTCGCGGCGTCGAGCGCGTCGCCGTCGAACTCGTCGGCGAACGTAAGCTCCCACGCCGCGGCTTCGTCGGGCGGAAGACCGAAAGGTTTCACCTTGGGTGCGCTCATCGGACGACGATGATGGTCGCGCGAGGATGGATGTCGGCGAAACGGATGATCGCGATGCCGCTTCCTCCCCGGCCGCCGGCGCGCGTGAGGTCCTTGTTGCCGCCGCCCGCGCCGCCGCCGCCGAGACCGTCCTCGCCGTCCATGCCGGTCGGGTCGTTGGAGGCCACGACGGGGCCCGTCCCGCCGCCGCCGCGGCCGCCCGCGCCGCCGGTCGGGGTCGTGCCGCCGCCCGCGCCGCCGCCGCCGCCGCCCGCGTACCAGACCTCCTCGCCCGTGATGTCGGAGGGGATTCCGTCGCCGCCCGCGCCGGACTGGCAGGGAACCGTCCAGGCGTTGCCCTCCTTCACGCCGACGGAGACGTCGCCGCCGCCGCCGTTCGCGCCCGCTCCTCCGCCGCCGCCGGCCGGGTTGCCGCCATTGGCCGCCGATCCGCTTCCGCCGTTTCCGCCCTGGCTTCCGGTCCCGCCGCCGCCCCACATGGCGCCGCCGCCGCCGCATCCGCCGGCGAAGCCGGCCTGCTGGTAGGTCGTCCCGGAACCGCCGGCGCCGCCGCCGCGGGCGACGAGGTTCGTCGCCGCCTCGGTCGCGGAGGTCCAGGCCCAGATGGCGGTGTCTCCGCCGCTTCCGGGGGCCTTCGAGGAGGTCGCCTTCGCGCCGCCGGCGCCGACGGAGACGAGGTAGTCGCCGACGGGCAGCTCGAAGTCCGACCGCTCGACGAAGCCGCCGCCTCCGCCGCCGCCCGCGTAGGACCAGCCGCCCGCGCCGCCGCCGCCCACCAGGAGGACGCGCAGCTTCGGGACGGCGCCGTCGGGCCCGGCCTTGACGGACAGCGTCGCGTCCGCGGGGATGCGCAGGACGATGTCGTCGCCGAGGCGATACCGCTCCGCGCCCGGCCCCGTTGCGATGACGTTCGCGCGGTTGGACGGCGTCGTGAAGGTCGCGACCGGCGTCTCGACCGTCCCGCCGTCCGTCTCGGCGCGGAATGCGAAGTGGTAGACCGTCTCCATCGCGAGGCCGGTCGCCGTCTTCGCGAAGGGTCCCGCCGCCGCCGCTTCGTCGAGGACGCTCCACGAGAGGGCGTCCGGGTCGGCGCCGATGCCCAGGGAGAGACGGGCGGTGCCGCCGCCGGGCAGCGCGAGAGCGCCGGAAAGACGCACGGAGGTCGCGGACAGGATCACCGGCGCGTCCGCGGAGATCGTCGCCTGCGAGAGCGCGTAGCGGATCACGACGAGGCCGCTTCCGCCCCGTCCGCCGGAGCGGTTGGCGTCCTTGTTTCCGCCGCCGCCCCCGCCGCCCCCGCGGCCGTCCTCGCCGGCTCCCGCGGGCGTTTCCGATCCCACGGCCGGGCCGTCGCCGCCGCCGTCGCGCCCCGCGCCGCCGGTCGGCGTCGTGCCGCCGCCCGCGCCGCCTCCGCCGCCGCCGCCGTAGGTCCGGGAGACGCCGGTGATGTCGCTTTCGACGCCGGGGCCGCCCGCGCCGGATTGGCAGGGCGCCGTCCAGGCCGACCCTCCCCAGACGCCGACCGTGTTGTCGCCGTCCTCGCCGTCGCCGCCCGCGCCCCCGCCTCCGCCGGCCGCGTTGCCGCTGTGGGCGGAGTAGGCCTTGTTGCCTCCGGCGCCGCCTCGGCCTCCCTGAAGGCCGGCGCTGTTGCCGGCGTTGGCCGTGCTGCCGCCGCCGGTGCCGGCGTCCGCCGTGCCGGCGCCCCTGTTGCCGCCCGCGCCGCCGCCGCCGCCCAAGGCCGAAACGAGGGCCGTCCCGCCAAGCGAAACCGAGCTCGCCCCGCCGCGGTAGCCGACGGCCCGAAGACTGTCGTTGGGGCTGCCGCCGGCGCCGACGACGACGTCGTAGGTCCCCGCCGCGAGCGCGACCTCGTTCGTGTCCACCACGGCGCCGCCGCCCCCGCCGCCGCCGTAGCCGTAGCCGCCCGCGCCGCCGCCGCCCACGACGAGGATGCGCGCCGTGACGGGCTTCGAGACGACGAACGTCCCGCTCGCGGAGAAGACATGGACCGCGTCGCCGCCGACGAGCGACTCCGCGCCGCCGGTGGCGGCGGCTCCGGCGCGCGCGGGGCCGGGCGCGGCAAGCGCAAGCGCCGCGCACGCGGCGAACGGGAAGGCACGGAAACGGGAGCGTCTGGCAATCATGGCGGAACCTCCGGCTCGGATGGGTGTCGATGACGGAGATTCTGCGCCCTTCGCACGGCTTTGTCCATGCCGGAACGCGCAAAGACGCAATTTGCGCTTTCGCGCATTTTTTCCTTGACGCGGCCGCGCCCCTTCCGCGAGAATGCCGCGCATGGCACGATCCGTCCGCCGCTCCGCCGCGGCGCCGCGCGTCTGCGTGGCGCTGCTCTCCAACCTCAAGGCGCACCGCGACAAGCTCCGCGGCGTCCTCGCCTACGGGCGCGCCCGCGGCTGGCGCGTCGACCTCGCGGACGGCACCGCGTTCTCCGTCCGCCTCGACCGCGCGGCGGACGCCGCCGCCTACGACGGGTTCGTCGTGTCGCGCGACTCCATGCTGCCGCCCGGCTGGCGGCGGCCGGGCCTTCCGGTCGTGTCCCTCGACGCATGGCTTCCGGGGGATCCCGGCCCGGACGTCGTCTGCGACGCGGACGCCGTCGGCGCCCTCGCGGCCCGGACCCTCGCCGCGACCGGCGCGCGCGCCTTCGCGTTCCTGCCGATGCTGGCGCTTCCGGAGACCTACGCCGAGGAGCGCCGGCGCGCGTTCGAGGCCGCGCTCCGCGCGCTCGGCGCGCCGCCCCCGGCGGTCTTCCGCCCGGCGCGCTGGGGCGCCTGGCGCGAAGAGGAGCCGCGGCTCGCGGCCTTCCTCCGCGCACTCCCGCGCCCCGCCGCGCTCTTCGCCGCCAACGACATCATGGGCCGCTTCGCGGTGGAGACCGCGCTCGCCGCGGGGCTCCGCGTCCCGGAGGATCTCGCCGTGCTCGGCGTCGACGACGACCGCGACGAATGCCTCGCCGCGTCGCCGCCGCTTTCGAGCATCGCCATCGGGTTCGAGCGCGCCGGGCGCCTCGCGGCGGCGCTGCTGG
>CAMOEO010000293.1 GCA_946612175.1 uncultured Verrucomicrobiota bacterium | reverse complement strand
CTTTCCGTTCCGGCGCGGGCGGGGGTAGCCGCGTGAGGGCCGCTTCCAGGCGGGCTCGGCGCTCGGCGCTGCCGGCGTAGGCCGGGAACGCCCGGCACAGGACTTGGTCCGTCCAGGCGGGCGAGTCGTCGGCGGCGGCCTCGGTGACGCGAAGAAGGCACCGGCCGAGCGCGTCGCGCTCGGCCGGCGCGAGGTCGTCGCCGTCGAGCGAATGGCGGAAGACGTTCAGGAATTCCGCCCGCCTCTTGGCGCGTTCCGGCCGGACATCAAGAAGGAACGGTTCCGTCCACGAGAGCGTTTCGTCGGAAAAGCCGGCGATGGCGAAATGGGGCCAGAGCGCGTGCCAGCCGTTCGGGTCGTTCGGATCCAGAGCCATCCGGCGCAATGCCGGCAGCGCGTTCGTGCTTCCAAACACGTTGAGCCAGGCAACGACAATGCCGCGTCGTTCGAATTGTCCGGTCGTTTTCAGGTTGTCGGCCACTTGAAGGAACGCGCCGGACAGTTCGTCGCGCGTGATCCCCTCCCGCATGGCCCATGCCGCAATTCCTTCGGCGAAGATGTCGCCGTGCCGGTTCCGCGACGCGCCGTCGATGACGTCGACGGCGTTCGCGGGCAGGCGTGCGGACGCGGCCGGCGCGGCCGCGCTGGCGAGCAGGGCGAGGACGGCCGCGCCCGCCCGGAACAGGCGGGCGGGGAGGGGCGGTCGTTTCGGACGGGGGACGGGCATGGGGGAGGCGGGGCGGGCGACGGAAGGGGCAAGTGGAAACGTAGCAAAACGGGAAGGGGAAGGCAAGAGAACGGGATACGATTTGAAGGTGCGCTTACAATTCGGAAGAAAAAGTGCGATTTTGCTGGCGTTTTCGAAGATTTTTCCGCGAATCGTCACAAATTTGCAAGCAGGGCGGATGGGGATTGTCTCCGCGTTCCGATTCTGCGATACTGGAATGCATGGAACGGAAGAACGAATCCCGCGCCTTCGCCGTGCCGGAGGGGCTGTCCCCGACGGAAGAGAAGCTGCTGGCCGCGCTGCGGTCGCGGCCGGGAGAGGTCCTTTCGCGCCGGGAACTGCTGGAAACGATGCACGGGAAGGGCCGCGGGAACGTGGAGGAGCACGCGGTCGACGCGATGGTCTCGCGGCTGCGCAAGGCGCTCGGTCCGGGCGGCGCGTGCATCGAGACGGTCCGCGGGGAGGGATTCCGCTGGAATCCGGACCGCGTCACGGTCGATCCGGCGACCGGGAACGTCCGGGTCGGCGGAAGCCCCGTCGAGCTGATTCCCTGCGAGGCGGCGCTGATGGCGAAGCTGGCGTCCCGCCCGGGGCGGACGTTCTCCCGCGCGGAGCTCGCGGGCGGGGGAGGAAGGAAGGGGGAGCCCCCTTCCCGCGCCGCGGACGGAATCGTTTCGTCACTCCGGCGCAAGCTGGGCGCCGCGGGGCGCTGCATCGAGACGGACCGCGGCCGGGGGTACCGGTTCGTGCCGGAGCCGAGGCCGAGGGCGTCGGCCGCCAGGCGGGCGTTCCTGGCGGTCCTTCTCGTCGCCGCCGCTTCCGCCGGGTGGCTCCTCCGCCCCGGGCGGGAGGGGGAACCGGAAGCGAAGCTCGTGGCGGGCGCGGTCGAGAGGATTCCCCTGCCGCCTCCGTTCGACGTCTCCCTGCTCGGGGCGGGCATGGGCGAGGTGCCCGGGCACGGCCCGGAACGCGCGATCGACGGAACCACGAACACCTGGTACCAGAGCGTCCGCCCGGCGCGGAAGAAAGACGGGATGGCCGTCGACTGCCATCCGGCCGTCCGCGGGAGGCTCGTCGTGCAGTGCGGCGTTCCCGGGAGCACCAACGCGCCGCCCGCGACCCGCGTCGGCGTGATCTCCGACGACGCCCCTCGCGGCAAGGTGCTCGGGGTCGTCGATCCGGCGACCGGCTTCTTCTCCTGCGACATCGGCGAAAGGCCGGCCTCGCGGCTCGTCCTTGTCGTCACCGCCGATTCGGACGAACCCTTCGCGGTGCGGTACGTCCGGGTCGACCCGTAGCGGTCCGTGGCGCCAGCCGCGGGGCGCCTCGCGTGGCGGGGTTCGGACCCCGCCACGGCGTTACAGGAACGGCGTGGCGTAGAGAGGAAGGAACAGGAAGCCGTCCGATTCCTTCAGATCGCCCGGGTGCAGGACGATCGGCGTGTCGACGAACGTGCGGAACTTCCTGCGGAACTTGTCGAGCGACCGCGTCGTGTAGTTCTTCCCGCTCTTGACCTCGATCGGGATGATGTTCCGGCGGCGGCCGATCTTTGTCTTCGCGAGCAGGAAGTCGATCTCCATCCGGTCCTCCGCGGACTCGCGGCTGGCGTTCGAGTAGAAGTAGAGCTCGCGGCCCGCCGCGCGGAGCATCTGCGCGACGACGTTCTCCACGAGCATCCCCTCGTTGATTTCGATTCGGTCGAAGAGGATGCGGTTGTGGATGTCGCCGGCGGCGAGCGCGTTCTCGTCGAAGGCGGCGCTCACGAGCAGCCCCGTGTCGGCCAGATAGCACTTCAGCGCGGACCGCTCCAGATTGAGCCGCAGTCCGACGTTCGGCTCCGTCGCTCCGTGGCAGAGGTTCACGGTCATCGCCTCCTCCAGCCATTCGAAGGCCGGATCCCAGTCGCGCATCCGGGCGTTCTTCCCGAATCCGGCCAGCGTGAACCGCTTCTCGTGCCGGGAGAGCTGCGAGGGGATGTCGCCGAACACGCTCTCGACCTTGAACCGCAGCGATCCGGCGAACTTGTGGATGTCGTCGCGGTAGAGCCGGAGGATGTCCCGCTTGACCTCGTCGACGCGTCCGAGGTCGGCGGACCGGACGAACGCCTCGACGGCCTGCGGCATCCCGCCCACCACCATGTACTGCCGGAAGAGGTCCATCAGCATCCGGTGCGCGCCGCCGAAGGGCCGCCGACGGGCGAGGCAGTCCCGGATCAGCGGAACCGCGGTCTCGCGCCCGCGGGCCCAGAGGAATTCCTCGAAGTCCATCGGGAACATCGGTTCGTGGTGCTCCTCCGACGGAATCAGGATGTCACGGACGTTCTTGCGGATCGAGATCAGCGACCCCGTCTCGAGATAGTCGTAGCGTCCGTCGGCCACGAGATGCTTGATCGCCTCCCGGGCGCGGGGGAAGCGCTGGACCTCGTCGAAGATCACGAGGGAGCGGCGCGGCTCCAGCCGGACGTGGAAGAGGTTCTGCAGATAAAGGAAGAACGTGTCGAGGTCGTCGAGATACTCCTCGAAGAGGTCCTTGACGCGCTTGCCCGCCTTGCTGAAGTCGATCAGCAGGTAGCTGTCGTACTCCGCCTTCGCGAAGGCGAGCGCGGCCGTGCTCTTGCCCACGCGGCGCGCCCCCTCGATCAGAACCGCGCTCCGCCCCTGGCTTGTGCGCTTCCACGCGACGAGCCGGTCGTGGATCTTTCTCCGAAACAGGATGCCGTTTTCCTTTTCCATGCCTGAGACACTATCAGAAACGGGATGATTTCGCAAGCAGAAAATTCACGAAATCAAGATTTCCATTGTTTTTACTTTTCACGAAATCAAGATTTTTCAAGAAAGCAATTCTCACAAAATCAAATGAGCGCGCGGACCTTCGCGAACGTCTCGATGATGGCGAACGTCGTTTCGGTCGCGCGCGGGTTCTTGGAATCCACGATCCAACCTCGTTCGCCATGACAGCTCTTCAACGGGAGGCGGCAAGCCGGCATCGACCAATGCTCGGTGTGGCTGACGCGGCGGAGAATAGCATACGTCCCGCGGCTTTGCAACGGCGGGCGCGAAGCGGAGCGGGGGGGAAGTTGCGGCGGGCGAGGGGGCGTGGTAGACTAGCGGGCCATGTCGAACGAACCCGAAAAGATGTCGGACGAACCGGAAACGATGTCGAACGAACCCGAAAAGATGTCGGACGAACTGGAAAAGATGTCGGACGAACCGGAAACGATGTCGGACGAACCGATGAAGAATGCCGCGCGCGCGCGACGGAAGGCGCTCGGGAACCTGCGGGTGGTCCTGG
>CAMOEO010000292.1 GCA_946612175.1 uncultured Verrucomicrobiota bacterium | reverse complement strand
TCGCCACCGGGGGTTCGGGGGTGTCCCCCGTCGTTCGCAAGGAGGGAGCCCGATGAAACCCTTCCGGGTCGTGATCGACCTGAACCTCACGAGCTTCACCGCGCAGAACCACCTGCGCGGCATCCTGCGTTTCGCACGGGAGCGCGGGTGGGAGACCGTAATCGCGATGAGGCGCGAGGACGGCCCCCGCGGCGTCGAATTGCGGCGTGGAGAGCTGGACGGGCTGTTCGTGGGCATGCGGTCGCCCTTCGGTCTCGACCGCATCTCCCGGCGCTGGGGCGTGCCGACCGTCGCGTTCGACATCCGCATCCGTTCCGATGTCGCGGCGAGCCTCCTGTGCGACAATGCCTCCGTCGCGCGCCTTGCCGCCGAGCATCTGCTCTCGCGGGGCTTCCGCGAGTTCGCATTCGTCGGCGAGGAAACCGGCATCGCATGGTCGCGCGAACGGCAGACGGCGTTCCGGCGCGAGCTGGCGGTCCGCGGGCTGCGCTGCGCGGTCTACCCGGGACTCCCGGCCGCACAGGGGCGGGACCTGGCGCTGGCGCGGCGGGACCTGGCCGCATGGCTCGCCCGGCTCCCGCGTCCCGTCGCCGTCTTCGCCGCCTACGACATCCGGGCCCGCCACGTTCTCGAGGCGTGCCGGGAGGCCGGGCTCGCCGTCCCGGACGACGTGGCGGTTCTGGGAGTGGACGACGATCCGCTGCTGTGCGAGACCGCGTCGCCCGCGATTTCGAGCATCGCGATGGACACCGAGGACGCCGGCTACCGCGCCGCGGCCGCGCTCGCCGCCGCGATGCGCGGCGAAACGCCGGCGGAGCGCGTCATCCTCTTCCGCGGCGTCCGCGTCGCATCGCGCGCCTCGACCGCGCATTTCGTGGGGCGGGACGCGCTCGTCGCCCGACTCCTCGCGCGGATCGCCGGCGGCGGCGAGAATCTCTCCGTGGACGACCTTCTGGCGGAGACGGGTGTCTCGCGCCGGACGCTCGAACTGCGCTTCCGCGCCGAGACGGGGACGACGCCCGGGCGCGCGATCTCCGAGGCGAAGCTCGCCCGCGCCCGGGACCTGCTGCGCACTTCCGCCCTCACGCAGGAGGAGATCGCCGCCGCGTGCGGCTTCTGCGACGCCAGCCACATGGGACACCTCTTCCGCCGCCGGTTCGGCGCGCCGCCCTCCGCCTTCCGCGCAAGGTAGGGGCCCGGGCCGCGGGGAACGGCCGCGACGAAGCGAGGCTCCACGGCAAAATCCAGCTCGACGCCGATGCGCGCTGCGCGGCGCTCGTGATTGACGGAAAGAACGCCCAGAGCGGCACGTGGGGATCTTCGCAGAGCGCAACGGAACACAAGGACGACGCGGTCTTCTCCGGAGCCGGCGTCCTGACCGTCGGCTCCGCCGGCACCGTCCTTCTGGTGCGGTAGCCGTCCGTCACGAAGACTGGTGCGCGGCGCGGCTGTGGCCGGGCGGGACGCCGTAGGCGCGCTTGAAGAGGCGCGTGAAGTTCGGCAGGTCGGAGAAGCCGTAGCGCGCGGCCGTCTCCTTGACGGAGAGCGGTGAAGAACGAAGCGTCTCGCGCGCCAGCGAGAGTCGCATGTCGAGGTGGTAGCGGTGCGGCGTCTTGCCCGTCTCCCGCAGGAACGCCCGGTGCAGGTGGCTCTCGCTCAGCCCCGCCGCCGCCGCGAGCTCGCCCACGGGGACGTTGCGGTGCGGGTTCGCCGCGAGGTGGCGCAGCGCGGCGTCGAGGCGGAAGCGCAGCGCGCCGGCCGGGCGCGGCAGCGCGTCGTCCCAGAGCGCCGCCAGGAGCCCGTAGGCCGCAAGGCTCTCCGCGAACGGCGAATCGAATCCGCCGGACGCCATCCGCCGGAAGAGCTCCTCGAAGCGCCGCACGGTCTCCGTCGCCCCGTCCAGCCGCAGCGTCCGGCCCGTCCGCGCGAAGATCGCCCGGCCGAGCCGCGCAGCCTCGGGGCCGCGCAGCGCGGCGAAGGCGAAATCCCACGGCTCTCCGTCCTCCGGCACGTGCGTCCGGGTCGCCTCGCCCGGCAGGACGAGGATCGCCGTCCCGGGTTCGTGGTCGAAGCGTTCGCGCCCGATCCGCGTCCGCGCACGCCCGCCGAGGCCGAACTTGAGGCGCAGCGTCCGCACGATCGGATTGCGCGGCTCGTTCCAGACCTCGCCCGGGGCGGAACGCGCCCGGCAGACGCGGTCGAGCCGGACGCACGGCGCGGGAAGCCCCGCGTCGGCCGGCAGGCGCAGGGTCTCGCGGCCGGACCACAGGGCGAGGGGAAGAGAGGCGATCGTTTCGAACATGCCGCGCATTCTAGCGGAAAGGAGAGTTTTCGACAAGAGAAAGGAGAATCGTCATCTTGTCTTTTCGCGGAGATTCCGTCATACTTGGTTTCATTGAAAGGAGTTTTCGCCATGAGCCCATCCCCGCGATCCCTGCCCGCCGCCCTTCTCTCCGCCGCCCTGCTGGCGCTCGCCGCCGCGCCGGTCGCGCGATCGCGCTCTGGGAGTCCGGCATCCGCACCGATCGCATCGTCCTTGAAAGGCTCCGCAACGGATCGTCCTGGCGCTGGGGCTACGGCGAGGGCGGCGCCCTCGCCGCGCCGGCCGAGCCGGACGATCTTCCCACCGCGCTCTGGGCGGACCTGATTCCGAACAACCGCCCGACGGTCATCCTCGTCCGCTAATTCCAAACGCCCCCCCATGAAAACCATCCACGAAACCCTCGAGACACCCGTCGCCTCCGAGTGCGACGTCCTCGTCTGCGGCGGCGGGCCCGCCGGCTTCGCCGCGGCGGTCGCCGCCGCGCGCGCCGGCGCCGACACGCTGCTGCTGGAGCAGTCCAACTGCCTCGGCGGGATGTCCACCGCCGGGATGATGTCGCACTGGTCCGGCTGCGACTCCTCGCCGATCGGGCTCGAGATCACCGACCGGATGCGCCGCTACGGCGCGCTGCCGCCCGGCTGGACGGAGGACAAGCGCTGGTGCTGCTCGCACGAGGCGCTCAAGGAGGCGATGTTCGAAATCGCCGCCGAGGCGGGCGTCCGCGTGCAGCTGCACACCTGGGTCGCCGGCGCGGTCGTGGAGGGCGGCGCCGCGAAGGGCGCGATCACGGAGAGCAAGTCCGGGCGCGAGGCGGTGCTCGCGAAGGTGTCGGTCGACGCCACCGGCGACGGCGATCTCGCCGCGCGCGCCGGCGCCGCGTTCGACCTCGGGCGCGAGGGCGACGGCGCCTGCCAGCCCGCGACGCTGATGTTCCTCCTCGGCGGCGTGGACACGGACCGCGCGATCCTGCCGCCCTCCTTCGAATCGCTCGTGCAGGTCCCGAAGGGCGAGATCCAGGCGCTCGGCAAGGCGCGCCTCCCGGCCCCCGCCGGGCACGTGCTGCTCTACCCGACGCGGCTGCCCGGCTGCGTGTGCGTCAACATGACCAACGCCGTCGGCGTCGACGCGACGGACGCGCGCTCCGTCACCCGCGCCGAGATCGAATGCCGCGCGCAGATCGAGCCGATCGTCGCGTTCCTGCGCGAGTTCGCCCCCGGCTACGAAAAATGCTACGCGCTCGCCTCGGCGCAGAACGTCGGCATCCGCGAATCGCGCCACTTCCGCGGGCTCTACACGCTCACGGCGGAGGACATCGTGGCGGGGCGCTCCTTCGACGACTGGATCGCCGTGCGCAACTGGTTCAACTTCGACATCCACAACGTCGGCGGCTCCGGCCTCGACGCGAACGGCGCGCAGGCGCACTTCCAGGCGGCGGGCACCTACCAGATCCCCTACCGCTGCTGCGTCCCCGAGGCGCTCGACGGACTGCTCCTCGCGGGCCGCAACATCTCCGGCACGCACAAGGCGCACTCGAACTTCCGCGTGATGACGATCTGCGCCGACGTCGGCTTCGGCGCCGGCTTCGCCGCGGCCCTCGCCGCGAAGGCCGGCATCCGCCCGCGCGACGTCGACGTCGCCGACGTCCAGCGCCTCCTCCGCGCCGCCGGCGTCGAGCCCTAGAGCGCTTCTCGAAAATCCGTAGCCACAGAACAACACGGAACAACACGGAAGTTCCG
>CAMOEO010000291.1 GCA_946612175.1 uncultured Verrucomicrobiota bacterium | reverse complement strand
CCCAGCCGGAGCCACCGCCCCAGCCGGAGCCACCGCCCCAGCCGGAGCCACCGCCCCAGCCGGAGCCACCGCCGCCCCAGCCGGATCCCGAGCCGGAACCCCCGCCTCCCGAGCCGGATCCTCTGCCGGAGCCGGATCCCGAACCGGAGCCTCCGCCTCCCGAGCCGGATCCTCTGCCGGAGACTCCTCCTCCCGAGCCGGATCCTCTGCCGGAGCCTCCTCCTCCCGAGCCGGATCCTCTGCCGGAGCCTCCTCCGGCGCCCGAGCCTTCGTCCCCCGAACCTGAACCTCCGCCGCCCAAGCCGGAACTCCCGCCTCCGGCGCCCGCCCCCCCTCCGGCGCCTCCGGAGCCTCCGTCCTCCCCGCAGCCGCCTCCTTCCGCACCGAAGCAGGCTCGCATCGACGCGCCGCCCCGTCCGCTCAAGTCCATCCGACCGAACTACCCCAAGGGCGCCCGCCAGCGCAACGAGGAGGGCGACGTGACGCTCGAGCTGGCGATTTCCGCCAGCGGTCGCGTCGAATCGGCCGCCGTCGTCTCGTCGAGCGGCCACGAGGAGCTAGACGCCGCCGCCCTTCTCGCCGCGGAGCGAACCCGTTTCTCCCCGGCGCGTTCCGGCTCCCGGGCCGTCTCCGCCTCCGCGCGCATCACCATCACCTTTCGGCTGAAATAGCGAAGTCAGCCGAACCTTTTTCCGACGGTGCGCGTTGAAGAGGACAGACGACCCGCCATCCCACGGAACCCATGAACGCGCCGCATTTCTCCCGTCTCCTGGTCGCCGCGCTTGCCGCGACCGTCCTCGCCGCCGCCGCGTCTCCGGGCGCCGGGGGAGGCTCCTCGCCGGAGCCGACGCGGGAGGAGCTCGCGAGCGTCGACGCGTCGCTCGAGACGGTGCGCGACGTCTGCGCGCGGACGCTCGGCACGCTGCTCGCCGAGCTGCGCCGCCGCTATCCGGGGATCGACGCCCGGACGTCCGGCGGACGCTCGAAGCGGAACGACTACCGCAACTACCAGTGGATTTCGGTGAAGTTCGGCGACCGCGAATACCTGCTCTCGGCGCTGCACGGAAACCTCGACGTCCGCACCGGGAACCCGCACGCGCAGCTCGGGCGCATCCAGTTCTGGCGGTGCGCGGGGCCGCACGGTCCGCACACGCGCGACGAGGGCGGCGTCTGGCGCTTTCGCGCCGACCACGAGGATCGCACGCTGCCCGCGATCCGCGTCTGGGACGACGACTTTTCCTCCGCTCGTGTCGTCGACCTCTTCGTCGCGTTCCTCGAGGCGAACGGGGAAGGGGAGGCGCTCGCCGCGCTCGCGGCCGGCGCGGATCCCGACGCGGCGCCCGTCGAGGATCTTCCGTCCGCGGAGCGCCGGCGCGTGGACGAGGCGCTGGAGAACGTCCGCGCGGTCGAGGCGAAGGCGCGCTCCGCCATCGCGCGCGAGCTGCGGACGCGCCATCCCGACTGGAAGGTCCGGGAAGCGCACGGCAACTCGCGCACCAACGACTACCGCGCGTACCAGTGGATCGTCGTGGGCGTCGGCGGGGCGTCCTACTTCGTGAGCCTTTGCTACAACGACCAGGATCCGGCGACGGGCAACCTCCACTCGCAGTACGGGCGCATCCAGTTCTGGAGCGAAATCCACCACGAGACCGATCCGCGCAACGAGGCGGGGCCGCACACGCGCGACGAGGGCGGCTGGCGCTTCCGCTCCGACCGGCAGTGGGACGGCCTGCCGCGCCTGCATCTCTGGTCGCCGGAGTATTCGTCGGCCCGGGTCGCGGACCTCTTCGAGGCGTTCCTGCGGGAGACCCGGGAGCCTCCGCGGTGACCCGCGGCGCACCCGCGGCGCGGGGCGGTCCTCTGCATTGCAATACCGAACCGACGGGGGTTCGTTTGGGTCCCGATTTGTCTGCACGAATGCAGAACCGGGAACGGGTCCGGCGGGCGGCAGCCGCCCGCCGGACCCGTTAGAGGGGGACGCGGAGCCTACGGCAGCTTCGCGCGCGGGACGGCGAGCTCGTCGTCCGTCGGAATCTGGTCGGTCATCGTCCGGTCATTGTACTTCTGGTACGCGACGAGGTCGAAGTAGCCCGTGCCGGTGAGGCCGAAGAAGATGTTCTCCTCGATGCCCTCCCGCTTGCAGCGCAGCGCCTCGTCGATCGCCGCGCGGATCGCGTGGCTCGACTCGGGCGCGGGCAGCGTGCCCTCGGTGCGCGCGAAGAACTCCGCCGCCTCGAAGACCGCGGTCTGCTCGACGGACACCGCCTCCATCATCTTGTCGTGGTAGAGCTGCGAGAGGATCGTGCTCATGCCGTGGAAGCGCAGGCCGCCGGCGTGGTTGGCGCTCGGGATGAAGTCCGCGCCGAGCGTGTACATCTTCGCGAGCGGGCAGATGCGGCCGGTGTCGCAGAAGTCGTAGGCGAAGACGCCGCGCGTGAAGCTCGGGCAGGACGCCGGCTCGACCGCGACGATGCGGTAGTCCTTCTCGCCGCGGAGCTTCTCGCCCATGAACGGCGCGATGAGGCCGCCGAGGTTCGAGCCGCCGCCCGCGCAGCCGATGATGACGTCGGGCTTGACGCCGAGGCGCTCGAACGCGCGGTGCGCCTCGAGGCCGATGATCGACTGGTGCAGCAGCACCTGGTTGAGGACGGATCCGAGCACATAGCGGTAGCCCTCGTGCTTCACGGCGTACTCGACCGCCTCGCTGATCGCGCAGCCGAGCGAGCCGGTGGTTCCGGGGTGCTCGGCGAGGATCCGGCGGCCGACGTCGGTCGTGTCCGACGGCGAGGGCGTGACGTCCGCGCCGTAGGTGCGCATGACCTCGCGGCGGAAGGGCTTCTGCTCGTAGGAGCACTTCACCATGAAGACCTTGCAGTCGAGGCCGAAGAACGCGCACGCCATCGAGAGCGCGGTGCCCCACTGGCCGGCGCCCGTCTCGGTCGTGACGCCCTTGAGCCCCTGCTTCTTGGCGTAGTAGGCCTGGGCGATCGACGAGTTGAGCTTGTGCGAGCCGGAGGTGTTGTTGCCCTCGAACTTGTAGTAGATGTGGGCGGGGGTGCCGAGCGCCTTCTCGAGGAAGTAGGCGCGCACGAGGGGCGACGGCCGGTACATCTTGTAGAAGTCGGAGATCTCCTTCGGGATCGGGAAGAACTTCGTGTCGTTGTCGAGCTCCTGCTGCACCAGCTCCTCGCAGAAGACGTGGCCGAGCTCGTCGGCGGTGCAGGGCTGGCGCGTGGCGGGGTTCAGCAGCGGCGCGGGCTTGTTCTTCATGTCCGCGCGGAGGTTGTACCACGACGTCGGGATGTCGTTTTCGGGGAGATAGGTCTTGTAGGGGACGTCGGACATGGGGATTTCCTTCGGTTTCGGGTTCGGGTTTTTGCGCCCCGCGCCCTTGCGCGCGGCGATGGGGCGGAATGATACTATCAAAAGAAACGCGTGTCAAGAGGGGCGGCGAGATCCGCCGCCGGGGCTAGGGGCGGAGGGGGGCGAGGCGGGGGACGGCGGCGAGAAGCTCCTGCGTGAAGGGGGCGCGGGGACGCTCGAAGAGCTCGGCCGTGGGGCCCTCCTCGACGATGCGCCCGCGCTCCATGACGAGCGCCCGCGGGCACAGGCAGCGGACGACCGCGAGGTCGTGCGAGACGAAGAGCATCGCCAGCCCCGTCTCGTCGAGCAGCCGGCGCAGCGTACGGAGCAGCTGCGCCTGGACGGCGACGTCGAGCGCCGACACGGGTTCGTCGGCGAGGAGCACGCGCGGTTCGACGGCGAGCGCGCGCGCGATGCCGATGCGCTGCCGCTGGCCCCCGCTGAGCTCGTGGGGGAAGCGCCGCGCCGCCTCGGCCGGCAGCTCGACGCGGTCGAGCAGCTCGCGGACGCGCGCTTCGCGCGCCGCGCGGCCGGGGAAGGCCTCGCGCCGGTGGACGAGCAGCGCCTCCGCGATCTGGTCGCCGACGCGCATCCGCGGGTCGAGCGCGCCCGAGGAGTCCTGGAAGACGAGCTGGACCTCGCGGCGGCAGGCGCGGCGCGAGGCGGCGTCGAGCGTCGCGACGTCGCGTCCGCGCCACAGCACG
>CAMOEO010000290.1 GCA_946612175.1 uncultured Verrucomicrobiota bacterium | reverse complement strand
TCCGCGGCGCTCGCCGCAGGGCTTGCGGCCTCCGCCGGAGCCGCCGACGACTTCGCGAAGGCCGTGGCGTTCACGACCTCGGGCTACCGGGGCGCCGCACCGCTTGCGAACTTCCCCGTCCTCGTGAGGCTCTCGACCGCGATCGAGGGCTTCGACTACGCGGACGTCGGGACGGGCACGAACCTGCTCTTCAAGGACGCGGCCGGCACCGTGCTTCCGCACGAGGTCGACACGTGGGATCCCGACGGCACCTCGCTCGTCTGGGTCCGGGTGCCGTCCGTGACGGCGACGACGACGTTCAAGATGTTCTACGGCGGCTCGTCGGACGCCGTCAACGCCCCCGCGGAGGTCTGGACGGGTGCCGACTATGTCGGCGTCTGGCACATGGACGAAGCGAACGGCGCGGTCGCCGACGCGACGGGCCACGGCCTTGCCGCGACGCCGACGCCCGCGGCCGGCGCGTCCGCAAGCGTCCGCTACGCCGGCGCGGACGCGCCCGTCGGCCACGCCCGCCAGACGGGGACTTCCGCGACGAAGTGCTACCTCTCCATGCCGAGCTACGATTCGTTCGCCGTCGGAAGCACCTTCACCATGTCGGGCTGGGTGCGGCTTACCGAAAACGTCGCGAACAGCCCGCGCCTCTTCTCGCGCAAGGACGCCTACAGCTCGAACAACGGCTGGGAGATCGAGATGGCGACGGCCAGTCCCGCCAGCTTCAACGTGCGCGGCGCGGCCCGCGACAAGGACACCTGCAAGGGAGTGTTCTCGCCCAATCTCCAGAATCGCTGGACGCACGTGGCGCTCGTCTACGACGGGACGGCGTGCACGGTCTACAGCAACGGCTATGCGCTCGTGTCCGGCACGGTCACGCCGGCGACGGACAACGGCCTGCCGCTCTCCATCGGTTGCGATTCCGACGGGTCCGAGGCGAACGTCCGCGGCGCGTTCGACGAATGCCGCCTCCTCGACGCCGCCGCGTCCGCCGACTGGATCGCCGCGGAATACGCGATGGTGGCGGACGCCGCGTTCGTCGTCGCCGGTCCGGCGGAGAGCACCGAGCCGGCCGTCGAGCCGCGCTTCGACTTCCTGCGGAAGGTCTCGTTCACCGTGGCCTACCCGGACGGCGCCGACCTCGCCGGGCTGCCGGTGCTCGTGCGGTTGTCCACGAACAGCCCCGCGGGCTTCTCCTACCGCGACTGTGCCCCCGACGGAAGCGACCTCTTCTTCGCGGACGCCTCCGGCCGGCCGATTCCGTTCGAGATCGACACGTGGGACCCGGCCGGCGAATCGCTCGTCTGGGTGAAGGTTCCGTCGCTTGCACAGGGCACGGTCTTCACGATGTTCTTCAAGGGGACGAGCGGTGTCGCCAACGACCCGAGCGGAGTCTGGACGGACTACACGGGCGTCTGGCACCTGAACGGGCTCGGCGCGGACGATTCCGCGACGTGGCAGTCGCAGGGGCTCTACCCGAACTCGACCGCGACGGCCGGCATCGACGGACATCTTTCCACGAACTCCGTCCCCGGCGAGCCGGGCCGGTTCGGCAAGTCGTTCCGCGTGAACGACTCGACGGGCCCGAGCGCCGGCAACTTCGCCGAGGGCGGCGTCTGGGTGAACGACGCGGGCGCGGACTCCCCGCTCGATGCGGGCGGCGTTTTCACGATCTCGGGCTGGTTCAAGCACGGAAACTGGAACTTCAACTGGGACAACCTCTTCTACAAGCGGATGAACGAGACCAACGACCGCGATCCGACCGGTTCGTTCATGGCCCGCATCAGCTCGCAGGTCAACGAAACGAAGGTGTCCATCCGCGGCGCGGGCTCCAGCCGCGTGCGTCTCGAGAACGCGAGCGAGATGCACGAGAGCATGATCGACAACTGGGTCTACCTCACGCTCGTCTTCAACGGCACGACCGGCGCGATCTACGAGAACGGCGCGCTGTGCCGGTCCGGGACGTTCAACGTGGCGACGGACAACGACGCGCCGCTCGTTTTCGGCAACACCGTCGCCATCGCGAACGGCGCGACCGGCGAGCAGGCCTGGAACGGCTGGATCGACGAGGTCCGCTACCTGCGCGCCGCGAAGTCCGCCGACTGGATCGCGGCGGAATACGCGGCGATGGCGGACGACGGGTTCCTGACCGCAGGCACCGTCGAATGGATCGCCAAGGGGACGGTCCTCGTGGTGCGCTGAGGGGAAGGGCCGGGAAACGTCTCCTCGGAGTACGCGTGACGCAATGAAACGGACCCGCCTTCTCGCAGGGTGCATCGTGCATTCCGCATTGTGCATTCCGACCGTGTTCGCCGAGGACGTCGCCGTTCTCGAAGGCCGGCTGCGGGCCGACATTCTCGCCAAGATCGAGGAGGCGAACCCGGTCGATCCCGCGACGGGCGCGCGCCGATACGTCTCGTTCGGGTTCCTCTCCGACATCCACAAGTGCCGGCGCGTCCTGGGGGACGACGCCGCGGCGAATCCGGTGACGGACTACTGGTACGGCTCGGCCGGCGTGCTGACGGAGGCGGAGCCGTCGATCCGGCTTCTCGGATCCGTGGCGGAGTCTGCCGGGCTCGACGCCGTCATCAACGGCGGCGACTTCTCGACGGCGCCGATCCCGAACGGCAGGGGGCTCGCGGAGGCGGAATACACCAACGAAATCCGGAACGTGAAGGCGCTGTTCGACCGGCACCTTCCGGCGGAGATTCCGCTCTTCACGATCGACGGCAACCACGAGCGGAACTATTCGCGCAACGGCGCCGACATGCACCTCTCGGACGAGGCGTGGGCCTTCGTGCTCACGAACTTCAACACGTCCGCCGAGGCCGCGCGGGCGCGGGGCGTCGAGGTCGTCTACCACCGCGACCTCCCGGCCGCATCGCTCGGCGGCGGCCGGACGGGCCGCTTCGCGGGCAACTCCTACCACCTCGACTTCCGCCGGCTCCTTGCGACGGGAGGCCCCAACGTGCGCATCGCCTGCATCAGCTCCTACGACGCCGCCGCGGGCGCCGATCCCAAGCTGCGCGCGTACGACGCGGCGCAGTTCTTCGACCCCGCCACGGGGCGTCCCCTCGACCCCGCCACGGCCCCGGAGAACACGGTGATGGGCATGATTTCCCACGAGGGCCTCATCAGCGTCGCGGGAACGCTCCAGAACGGCTACCTGAACGGATTCTCGAACCCGATGGCGCGCAGCGGCTCATGGAACCTCGGCGCCCATCGCGGCCGGGGCTTCTTCGGTCTCGTCGCCGCGCACCTGCACTTCACGAACGTCAAGGAGATCCGCGACGCGTTCGACGAGCAGGCGAACCCGGGCAACGAGGTGCGCGCCTCGATGGTCCAGGTCGCGAGCGCCTTCGCCGTGAACAAGCCGAGCCGGCCCAAGGAGCACGAGCTCGGCACGGAGCGGGCGTACCACTTCAGCCTCTTCGTCGTCGACACGGACCGGAACCTGCTCCGCGAAATCCGCGTCGGCGGCTGGACGCCGAATCCGACGACGCGCGAGGACCCCGTCGTGCAGCTCCACGACACGAACATCCGCACGCCGTGAAGACGCTCCTCGCAATCCTCCTTGCCGCGGCCTGCCGCGCCGCGCTCGCCGTGGAGCTGATGATCCCCGGCGAGGGCGCGACCGTCCCGCTGCTGAGCGACGGCCAGAAGGCGTTCTTCGACGCGCCCGACGCCGAGCGCCTCGCCAAGGCCGGCGACGCCGTCTGGCGCGCGGAGCTGCTGGCGCTCGGCTGGGAGCCGCGCCCCGTGGTCTTCGTCTGGACCGGCATCAACTCCCGCAAGGAGCGGCTCCGCTTCCGCATCTGGCGAGAGGACGACGGCGCCTGCGTGTGCGACACGAACTTCGTGTACCTCACGACGGGGCGGTTCGCGCGGGACAACTTCCGCGTCGGCTGCGGCTACCGCTGGCAGGTGGACGTCGAGGGCAAGGGCTCGGCGAGCTCGACCTTCCGCACGGAGGACCGCCCGCCGCGCCTTCTCCGCATCCCGGGCGTGCCGAACGCGCGCGACCTCGGCGGCTGGCGCGCCGCCGACGGGCGCCGCGTGCGGCAGGGGCTTCTCTACCGTT
>CAMOEO010000289.1 GCA_946612175.1 uncultured Verrucomicrobiota bacterium | reverse complement strand
CCCGCCGTTCCGCGGGCCGCCGCGGACCCGGACCGGCCCGAGGTCGGCGACCTGCGCGTCTCGTGGCTCGTGGTGCCGCACGCGGAGGTGACGGTCGTCGCGGCGCAGCGGGCCGACAAGGTGCCGGCGGCGGCGCGCGGCGGACGGGACGCCCCGCTCGCGGCGCTGGTGCCGCAGGAGGGCGGGGCGATCGCGGAGAAGCTGTTCCTCTGCGCGGCGGGGGACCGGAGCGCGGGCGAGATGTTCCGGCCGTTCCGCAAGCGGCATTCGCTCCCGGACGGGCTGCTCTGGCGCGCGCACGCCTTCGCGACGGAGTTCGTCTCGCCCTCGTCGCTGCTGCAGCTCCTGGGCGGGCTGCTGATGTCGATGGCGCTCTTCGCGCTCACCGTGCTCTTCTCGCTGCCGCTCGGGCTCGGCGTCGCGCTCGCGCGGATGAATCCCAGCCGCGCCGTGTCCGGCGCGGCGCGCGTCTACATCTCGATCGTGCGCGGGACGCCGCTCATGCTGCAGCTGCTGTTCGTCTACTTCGGCCCCTACTACCTCTTCGGGTGGTCGCTTTCGAAGTATCCGGCGTTCGCGGCGGCGGTGATCGCCTTCTCGCTCAACTACGCGGCCTACTTCGCGGAGATCTACCGCGCGGGCATCGAGAGCATCCCCGTCGGGCAGCACGAGGCCGCGAAGATGCTCGGCTTCACCCGGCGGGACGCGTTCCTGCGCATCGTGCTGCCGCAGGTGGTGAAGCGCATCCTCCCGCCCGTCACCAACGAGGTCATCACGCTCGTGAAGGACACGTCGCTCGCGCAGGTGATCTCCGTCGTCGAGATGTTCACGATCGCCAAGCAGCTCGGCAACGCGCAGACGTCGATCGCGCCGCTGATCGTGGCGGGCGTGTTCTACTACGTGTTCAACTGGCTCGTCGCCTCCGGCATGGAGCGCATCGAGCGGAAGCTCGCCTACTACCGATAGGAGCGCGCCATGGACGAAACCCTCCTCCAGGTCCGGGACCTCAAGAAGTCGTTCGGGAAGAACGAGGTGCTGCACGGCATCTCGTTCTCGCTGCGGCGCGGCGACGTGCTCTCCGTGATCGGCCCGTCGGGCGGCGGCAAGTCGACGCTGCTGCGCTGCGTCGTGAACCTCGAGCCGGTCACGGCCGGGACGATCCGGCTCGGCGGGGACGCGCTCGTCGAGGACGGCGTCTACGCGCCGCCCGCGGTGCAGCGCCGCATCTGCCTGCGGATCGGGCTCGTGTTCCAGCAGTTCAACCTCTTCCCGCACTTCTCGGTGCTGCGCAACGTGACCGAGGCGCAGCGCGTGGTGCTCGGCCGCTCGCGCGAGCAGGCGACGGCGCACGCGATGGACCTGCTCGACAAGATGGGTCTGGCGGCGAAGGCGGACGCCTATCCGTGCGAGCTCTCGGGCGGGCAGCAGCAGCGCGTGTCGATCGCGCGCGCGTTGGCGCTCGACCCGGAGGTGCTCTTCTTCGACGAGCCGACGTCGGCGCTGGACCCGGAGCTCACGGGCGAGATCCTCAAGGTGATCCGCGGGCTCGCGGAGGAGAAGATGACGATGGTCATCGTCACGCACGAGATGTCGTTCGCGCGCGACGTGGCGGACCGCGCGATCTTCCTCGACGGCGGCGTCGTGGCGGAGGAGGGGCCGGCGCGCGAGGTGATCGACAGTCCGCGCAACGAGCGGACGCGCGCCTTCCTGCGGCGGTTCGGGGGCTAGGCCCCGGGGGGCGGCGGCTCCGCGAGGGCGGCGGCGGCGCGCGCGAGCTCGTCGCGGATGGCGATGCGCTGGGGGCAGGCCTTCTCGCAGGCGCCGCAGCGGCGGCACTCGGAGGCGGGGCGGCGGCCGGCCTTCTCGACCTGCCAGTGCACGAAGTTGCGGGCGCGGGCGGGGTCGCGGTAGAGCGTGAGCTGGTTGAAGGCGGCGAAGGTGCCGCGGACGCCGATGCCGGCGGGGCAGACCTTCTCGCAGTAGCCGCAGGAGGTGCAGGGCACGAGCGGAATGGCGGCGAGGGCGGCGCGCGCCTCGGCAAGGGCGGCCGCCTCGGCGTCGTCGAAGGGGCGGAAGTCGGCGAAGTGGCGGAGGTTGTCCTCCATCTGCGAAAGGTCGGACATCCCGGAGAGGACGACGTGCACGCCCGGGAGCCCGGCGGCGAAGCGCAGCGCCCAGGAGGGCAGGGAGGCGTCCGGCGCGACGCGGCGGAGCGGCGCGGCGACGACGTCGGGCGGATTGGCGAGCAGGCCGCCCTTGACGGGCTCCATGACGATGACGGGCTTGCCGTGGCGGCGCGCGACCTCGAGGTTCTCGCGGGCGCGGACGACGGGGTCGTTCCAGTCGGCATAGTTGATCTGGAGCTGGACGAACTCGACCTCGGGGTGGGCGGAGAGGATCTTCTCGAGCTCCTCCGGGGTGGCGTGGAAGGAGAAGCCGAAATGGCGGATGCGGCCCTCCTCGCGGCGTTCGAGCGCCCAGTCCCAGAGGCCGAAGCGGTCGAAGAACTCGGTGCGGCCCGGCCCGAGGTTGTGGAGCAGGTAGAAGTCGAAGTGGCCGGCGCCGGTGCGGGCGAGCGAGGTCTCGAACTGGGCGACGGCCTGCTCGCGCGTCTCGCAGCCGGCCCAGGCAGCGAGCTTCGTGGCGAGCAGGAACGAATCGCGCGGATGGCGCTCGACGAGCGCCCGGCGCGCGGCCTCCTCGCTGCCGTCGTAGACGAAGGCCGTGTCGAGGTATGTGCAGCCGGCGGCGAGGAAGCGGTCGACCATGCCGCACACCTGGGGCAGGTCGATGGCGCCGTCCTTCCGTGGGAGGCGCATGAGGCCGAAGCCGAGCTTCTTGACGGAGGGGAGCATGGGGAGGGGCCCGGGGGATGGATGGAGGAGCGGGGACTAGTAGGCGACGCCGACGTAGAGGATGGCGGACCAGGACTTGAAGTCGAACGACTTGTCGAAGCGCTCGCGCGCGGCGATGATCTCGGCGTCGCTCTTCTCCTTGGAGGCGACGGAGCCGTCGAGGTGGAGGTACTCGAGGCGGGCGCCGACGGAGAAGCAGGAGAAGTCGTCCATGGGGAGCAGGACCTCCGCCTCGAACGCGAGGGTGAGCATCGAGATGTCGATGTTCTTCTCGCGGGAGCCGCCGCGGGCGAAGACGCCGGTGCCGCCGTCGTAGGCGAAGTAGCCGAAGCCGGCGCGGAAGACCCACTGGACCCAGTCGTCCGGGCCGACGCGGAGCTCGGCGCCGGCGCCGATGCGCGGGGCGGGGACGCCGATGAAGCTGTCGGCGGAGCCGCCGACGACGAAGTCGACGGGCGGGTTCTGGTAGACAGCGGTGCCGCGCGCGCGCCCGGCGTCGACCTCGTACTGGCCGAGGATCGCGACGAGGCCGAGGTCGAGGCTCGGGGCGAGCCAGGTCTCCTCGCCGAGCTGCAGCGTGAACGGGGTAAAGGAGCCGATGAGGTCGGTAAAGACGCCGCGGAACTCGGCGGAGAACTTCGAGCCCGCCGGAATCTTCATGTGGTCGTACTTGTGGCCGCCGTAGGAGATGTCCTCGCCGATGCCGATGTAGTAGTCGCGCCGGGCGACGGCGTCGGCCTCGAGGGAGAGCCAGAGCAGGTCCCAGCGGAAGGCGAAGAAGTCGGCCTGCTTGCGGAAGTGGATGCCGAAGGTCTCGTAGGGGGCCTCGACGCCGAAGTCCTTGAGGTCGTAGGACTCGGCGAGGGCCTGCTTGGAATCCTGCCCGGTCGCCTTGTAGTAGGCGCGGAACGTCTCGTCGACATGGCCGCTGAGGTGCATCATGGCGCCGTAGGAGACGCTCCACTGCGAGTCGCGGTCTTCGAGGCGGTGGGCGCCGCCTTCGAGGGAGAGCTGCGCGGAGACGGCGAAGGGGAGGAGGCACGCGAGGGCGAGCGTGGGGAGGGGAAGTCGGGCGGAGGGGCGCATGGCGGGAAATCGAGAATGGCGGAGTAGGAAACGCCTCTATTATAGGACAGTCGGGGCCTTGGATTCAACCGCAATCTCGCTGGATCTTCCCCACTTTTGCGGCGTCCGGCCTCTGGGCGGAGCGCAGGGGCTCG
>CAMOEO010000288.1 GCA_946612175.1 uncultured Verrucomicrobiota bacterium | reverse complement strand
CCCCCCTACGACATCCGCCAGGTCGTCCTCGCCGACTGAACCTCCACCCCCAACCCCCAACCCCCAACCTGCCATGAACAACCTTCCCCGTGTTCCCCGGTTCTGCATCGCCGCGGCGCTCCTCGCGCTCGCCGCCGCATCCGCGAGCGCGCAGGCACCCGTCGCGAAGAACGCCGCCGTCGCCGCGCTCGAGCAGCGGATCGTGCTCCCGTCCGTCGCCTACGAGAAGGCGGCCGTGACGAACGTCCTCGCCGACGTCGAGGCGAAGGCGAACGCCGCCGCGCCCGCCGGCTCGCCCCGGCTCCGCATCCGGCTCGATGAAGCCGTGACGAACGAACTGCCCGCCGTCACGCTCCGCGCGAGCTCCATCGGGGTTCTCCCCCTGCTCTCGATGGTGGCCGACATGACCGGCCTCGAGCACCGCATCCAGGACGGACAGATCGTCCTCGGCGCACCCGCCGCGGAATCCGCTCCCGCGCCGTGGTCCGCGCCGTCCGCCGCCGCGCCCGCGGCGCCGTCCGCCGAACCGGGCGACGCCGCGACGGCTCCGGCCGCCATCGTCCACCGCCAGTATCCGATCCGCCGGCACCGGGCCGGACGTTCGACGGATCCGGACGCGGCCAAGCTGAAGGAGTGGTTCGCGGGCAAGGGCGTCGCCTGGCCCGAGGGCTCCTCCCTCACGCTCCCCGCCCCGGGCATCCTGCACGTCGCCAACACGGTCGAGAACCTCGACCGCATCGAGTCCATCCTCCGCGGACTTCCGTCCCAGCAGACCCGATGAGCGGAACCGCGAAGGCCGCGAAGCGTGGCGCGAATGCGTCTGCCTGCGCCCCGCGCCGCGACGCGCGCGGCTCGGACGGCAGAACGCATTCGCGCCGGCTCGCATCCCGCGCAAGGCAAGCCCCCCTCCGGGAGGGGGGTGGCGCGAAGCGCCGGGGGGAGAGCGCCGTGCGCCGCCCGTCCCGTGCCTTGCGCCGCACGGCAATCTCCCCCAGCCTCGCTTCGCTCGGCAGCCCCCTCCCGGAGGGGGCCGGCCAAAACGCGCTCCGGCCCGGATGCGGCGTGCCGTCCCCGAGCGGCGAAGCCGCGAGGGGAGGCGAGGCACCCGCATCCGGGCCAACCTTCGCGCCCTTCGCGTTCCGATCCTTGACCGCTACCCCCGAACCTCCGACCGTGCCATGACAAAACTTGCCACCCGTCTCTCGCTTCTCTTCGTTGCGCTCGCGTTGCCCGCGCTCGCGCAGATCCCCGCCGCGTCCGTCCCGGACGGCTTCGCGCAGCGGATGTATTCCGCTTCGTGGCTGGAGGGAAACGCCGCCGCCGTTCCGTACCTCGTGCCGACGAACGTCACGGTGCCGTCGGGCGAGGCGGTCCTGGCGCTCGCGCGCGGGCTCGGCGCCGACATTCCCGACGGCAGCACGGCGCAGGGGATGCCGTCCATCGGCAAGCTCGTGGTGAAAACCTCGCCCGCGGCATTCGCCGAAATCGAGCGACTGCTCGGCGTTCTGGGGAGCCCGGCCGGCGAACGCGTCGAGATCGCCGCGTCGCTTCTCGTCGTCGCGGACGCCGACTTCGACGCCTTTCTGGGCCGCTTCGGCGTCGCGAAGTCGCCCGCTGCGCTGCTCGCGCCCGTGCTGGCGCGAGCGCCCTCGCTGGACGACCTGGTGGACCTCGCCGAAAGCCCGCCCGCGGCCGCCGTCGCGCGTTCGACGGGCGAGGACGGGAACCTCCGGTTCGGCGGCGTCGCCCGGCAGACGGTCGGCAACGACGAAACCGCGCAGATCCGCGACATCGTCGAATACATCTTCCCGACCACGTTTGGCTGGGGCGCGGCGGACTTCCCGATGCCCGGCGGCGGCGCCGTCTCCAACCGCGCCGTCGTCGTCCGGGATCCGCAAGACTTCCGGACGCGATTCGTCGGACCGCAGTTCCGCGTCGTCCCGCGGATGCGCCGGGGCGACGCCCGCATCCATCTGGCCGTTCGGTTCGAACACACGGGCCACCCCGTCTGGGCCCGCATCCCCTCGGCCGGCGTGCCGATGCGCCGCGCGGACGGCTCCTACGAGATGGTCGCCGATCCCTTCGAAGGCGACCCGACCCGGTTCTGGGGTGGGGAGACACCCGAATTCCCGTCCGTCGTCGAGGAATGCACCCTCGACCTGGCCGACGGCGAAGCCGTGCTGCTGCGCCCCTTCCCCGATCCGAACGCGCCACCCGACGCGCCGCGGTTCCTCGTCCCCGTCCTCTCCGCGCGCCGCGTGCCCGACCCCGTCGAGCTGGCGCGCCGCGCGCACGCGTCGCGACGCCTCCCCGACGCGGCACCCCGGCCGTCCGATCCCGGGCGGGCGCTCCGGTTCGAAAGCTGGTTCGCACGCGTCGAGCCTTCGGAACTGGACCGCCTCGACCTCGGCTGGCTGACGGCCAATCCCGAACCGCGGATCAATGCCGACGGTCTCCTCCCGGATTCGAAGGTCGCCGTCACGACTCTCACGGCGCCGCAGGCCACGTTGGTCCTGCACAAGCTCGCCGACTCCGGAAAGTTGCTCGTCCTGCAAGCCGATCCCGTCATCGTGGAGGAGGGCGACAGGGCGATCTGCCGGAACGGCGTCCACTCCCTCGGCGCCAAGCCCCGCCGCTCCTCGGACAACGCCTCGGTTCTGGACGTCGACCTCGACTTCTTCGGGGCTGCGCCACACTTGGACTTGTCTCCGTTCCTGACCCTCGCCGCATCGGTCTCCCCCGGCGCGACGCTCTGCGTCGGCATCGATTCGTCGCCCGCCGTCCCGATCGTCCTCCTCCACTTCGTCCGCTTCTCCGATCTGCAGGATCGCCCGCAGGGCGGCGAACGCGCCCAGGGCGCGTCCCCACCCGCCGAGACCGCGCCTTCAACCTCTTCAACCCCTTCAACCTCTTCAACCCCTTCTACCCCCTCAACCCCTTCAACCTCTTCAACCCCTTCAACCCCGCTCCCTCCCGGCTCCATCCGCATTCCCCCCGTCTCCCCGCCCGTTCCGGAGCCGCGCGATCCGGTGATCCGGCAAACGCCGCCGCCGCCGATGCCGGAGGAGGCATTCGAACCGGTCGTTCCGCAGCCGGAGTCGGAAGGCGTCCGCCTTACGGTCTCGAAATCCTCCTGCTCCTGCGCCGACCGGGCGCCGGTCCTGCGCGCCTCGTCGCTCTCGACGAACGTCCTCTTCCGCGCCCGCGAGCTGGCCGCGCTCTTCTCCGAGACGCCCGCCCTCGCGTCGACCAACGCGCTGGAGCGCGCCTTCGCGCTCGACTGGCTCGACCGGTTCGACGAGGCGTGGGCGGTGCTCGGGGCCGCGGTCGCGCGCGAGGACGCGCCGTCGGAGCTGCTGCTGCTCTACGCCAACTACCTGGTCTACGGCCGCCCCGGCGTCGCCGACCTGCTCGACCCCGACCGCCCGGGCTTCTACCGTCCCGGGCGGCGCGCGGAGGCGGATGCGGCGCTGCGGCGCGTCGTCGCCCGCGCGGACGCTCCGGGCGCCTCGCTGCTCGACGGGCTCTGCGCCGCCCGCGCGGCGCTGCTGTCGGACGCGGCCGGCGATCTTGCCGGCGCCCTCGCGCGGCTCGACCGCATCGACGAGGCGTGCAAGGACGACGATCGGCGCCGGTGGTGCCGCGAACGCGTCTTCGCCCTTTCGCTCCGCAGCCGCATCCGCGAGGGCGGCGGCGATCCGGGGACGGTGCCGCTGGAACCCGCCGATCCGGGCCGCGGCCAGACCCATTACATCCCCGGACCCGGCGGCCCCGGCGACCACGCCTACAACTGGGACGAGCCGTTTCCGGTCGCGCGCTCCCGCTACGCTCTCGCGGAGACGCGCGAGAAGCTCCGCCGCTGGCGCGGGGCGGACGGCATGGCCGCCGCCGGGCTCGCGCTTCTGGGCGAGACGCCGCACCGCCGGCCGTTTGCAAGTCCCCTCCGCCCCGATCCCGCCTGGGCCGAATGGTGGCTGCGCCGCGCCGCGATCCGCGGCAACGCCGAGGCCCGCGCGCGCCTGCGCCGCCTCGCGCCCTCGCCGGGCTCTCCGGCCGGGGACGGCGGGGCCGAGGCCGCGTCCACGATCC
>CAMOEO010000287.1 GCA_946612175.1 uncultured Verrucomicrobiota bacterium | reverse complement strand
GCCGCCGCTCGCGGCGGGGCGGCCGTGGCCGCGAGCGCTCCGGCGGCAGGCACCCGGGCTCGCGGCCGCGGCGCTGCTCGCGCCGTTCGCCGCCGCGCCCCGCGCGTCGCTCGCCGGCGCGCTCGCCTTCGGCGTCCTGCTCGCCCGCCTGCCCGGCGCCTCCGTCGCGGCCGCGCTGGCGGGCTTCGGCCTCGCGTCCGCGGCGGCCGTCCCCCCGGCCTTCGCGCTCGGCGCGGCGGGGGCCGCCGCCCTCCGGCTTGCGCTCCGCCGTCCGGTGGGGTAGAATCCCCGCCGTCGCGCGGCCTCCTCCGGTCCCGCATTCCCGTCCCCTTTTCCTCTCCTCCACTCCCCCGATGAAGAACGACAAAGTCTTCAAGATCAACCCCGCGAAGGCGCCCCGCGGCTTCCGCAACCCCGTCTCTCGCTTTCTCGTCGAGCATGCCGTCGGCTTCCCCAAGCTCGACCGCATCATCACCGAGGCGCGCGCCCTGCAGCGCAGCGGCGAGGAGCCGGACTTCAACGCCGCCGTCCTCAAGGGGATGAACATCCACGTCGAGCTCGACGAGGCGGACCTCGCGAACATCCCGAAGGAGGGTCCCGTCATCCTCGTCTCGAACCACCCGTTCGGAGGCATCGAGGGCGTGGTCCTGCTGGACATCCTCCGCCGCGTGCGCCCGGACTTCAAGGTGATGGCCAACTACTTCCTCGACGCCATCCCGGAGATGCGCAAGGACTTCATCTTCGTGAACCCCTTCGGCTCCTCCGCCGCCGCGAAGCAGAACATCCGGCCGCTGCTGGAGTGCGTCCGCTGGCTCAAGGAGGGGCACATCCTCGGCGTGTTCCCGTCCGGCGAGGTCTCCTCCATCGACCTCCGGCGCCGCCTCGTCCGCGATCCGCCGTGGAGCGAGACGATCGCCGCGCTCGCGCGCAAGGCCGGCGCGACGGTCGTCCCGATGCACTTCTGCGGGCGCAACCCGGCGCTCTTCCAGCTCGCGGGGCTCGTCCACCCGCGCCTGCGGACCGTGCTCCTGCCGCGCATGACCGCGCGCCAGCGGCGCCGGACGATCACCGCCTACATCGGCAAGCCCGTGACGCCGGGCGAGATCGCGCGCGTGCCGTCGGACCGCGAGCTGATCCAGCTCCTGCGCCTGCGCTCCTACGCGCTGGAGGGGCGCGCCCCCGCGAAGAAGCGCCTCCTCCGGCTCCCCCGCCGCAAGCCCGCCGCCGCCGGCCCGCAGGAGCCGATCATCCCCGAGACGCCGCGCGAGGAGATCGAGGCCGCGCTCGCCGCGCTGCCGAAGGACGCGTTCCTGCTCTCCGGCTCGGGGCTCGACGTCTACATGGCCCCCCTCGCGCCCGAGAATCCGATCATGCGCGAGATCGGCCGCCTGCGCGAGACCACGTTCCGCGCCGTCGGCGAGGGCACCGGGCGCGCGACGGACGTCGACGTCTACGACCCCCACTACCGCCATCTCTTCCTCTGGGACCCGAAGGAGCGCCGCCTCGTCGGCGCCTACCGCCTCGGCCTCGCCCCCGAGATCGTGCCGAAGTTCGGCGTCGAGGGCCTCTACACCCATTCGCTCTTCCGCTACTCGAAGCGGCTGATCGACCTCTGCCAGCCCTGCATCGAGATGGGCCGCTCGTTCGTCCGGCCCGAGTACCAGCGCGCGTTCGCGCCGCTGATGATGCTCTGGAAGGGCATCGGCGCGTTCATCGCCCGCAACCCGGACTACCACAGCCTCTTCGGCCCCGTCTCGATCAGCGCCGCCTACCGCGACGAGTCCCGCAGCATGCTGCTGCGCTCGCTGCGCCTCTCCAACTTCGCCGGGGAGCTCGCCCGGTTCGTGAAGCCCCTGCGCCCGCCGCGCCGCGGCCGCCGCGCCGAGTGGAAGGGCAAGGACTACGAGGAGATGATCGCCAACACCGACCTCGTCAGCTCCATCGTCTCCGACCTCGAGAGCGACAGGAAGGGCATCCCGGTGCTCGTGAAGCAGTACCTCAAGCTCGGCGGCCGGATCCTCGCCTTCAACGTCGACCCCGACTTCGGAGACTGCGTCGACGGCCTGATTCTCGTCGACCTGCGCCGCACCGACGCCAAGGTCCGCGCCCACTACATGGGCGCCGAGGCGGACGCCGCCTTCCGCGCCCACCACCATCTGGACTAGGCCCCCCTCGCGGCCGCCTTCCCGACGGCCGCGCCCTCTGTCTTCCGAGGAGGTCGGAGCGGCGAAAATCCGCTCCTGGAGCGGGCGAAAAATAAAAGTGAATATTCGTTCACTTTTTATCGTCTACGTTCATGTAAAACCCCAACCCAAGGAGTTCGCCATGAACCACAAGACACTCAAAACCTTCGCCGCGCCCCTTCTGGTCGCCGCCCTCGCGGCGGCGCCCATGACGGCCTCCGCCCGCGGCGGACACGGCGCCGGCGCGCTCGTCGCCGGCCTGATCCTCGGCGCCGCCGTCACGGCGGCCGCCACGACCCCGCCCCCGCCGCCCCCCGTGGTGGTGGAGACGCCGGTCGTCTACTCGGCCCCCGCCGCCTCGACGACGGTCTACACCTCGTCGGGCGCCTACACGACGGTCCCGTCCTCGACGGTCGTCGTGCAGCAGCCGGTCGTGACGGAGCGCGTCTACGTCGCCCCGCCGCCTCCGCCCCCGCGGCACTGGCACCGGCCCCCGCCGCCGCCTCCGCCCCCGCGGCACTGGCACCGGCCCCCGCCGCCGCCTCCGCCCCCGCGGCACGCTCCGCCCCCGCCCCCGCGCCACGGCGGACGCCACCGCCGCTAGTTCCGGCAGGAATCCGCGGCCGTTTCCGCTTGACCCGGAACGGCCGCGTTTCCTATAATCGCCGCCCTAGGAGACACCACCATGGCCAACGAACTCGACGAAACCACCGGCCCCGTCCGCGAGGAGGGGCGCGACATCCGCGTCATCGACAGGCAGCTGCCCGTGAAGGTCGGCTTCGGCTCGACCCTCTTCGAGATCCTGCTCTGGGTCTGCGGCATCCTCCCCGGCCTCGTCTTCCTCTTCATGAAGATCTCGGCGCGCAACTACTTCCAGCGCCTCCAGCAGAAGCTCCAGCAGGACGCCTCGCAAATCGACAACTACCTCGAGCAGCGCGTCCAGATCCTCCAGAACGTCGCCCCGCTCGTCGAGAAGGCGATCGACCTGGACAAGGACGTCATGAAGGCCGTCGCCGCCTACCGCGGCGGCCGCGCCCCCGAGGGGACCGCGACGGGCGACGCCCTGCGCAACCAGGTCGCCGGCCAGGTCGACGCGATCTGCGGCCGCCTGTTCCCCCAGGTCGAGTCCTACCCCGAGCTCAAGGCGCACGAAGCGATCGCCGACGCAATGCAGCAGAACGCCTACCTCCAGAAGGAGATCACCGCCGCGCGCACGCTCTACAACGACACCGTCGCGCAGTGGAATGCCGACCTCTTCCGCTGGCCGACCAAAATGATCGTCGCCGCCCGTGCCGGCTACACGACACGCATCCCGTTCGCCGCCTCCGCCGAAACGCGCGAGCGCGCCCGCGGCACGTTCTTCTAACGTCCCGTTCCTGTCCGGGCCCCGTCGCTCTTCCAACGCCTGGTTCCTGCCCGTGCCCCGCCGATCGCGTCCGCGTCCGGCGGGGCACGGGCAGGGCATCGATCTTCTCTCGCGATTCCGCAGGAATCCGTCGACGTTGGGCGGAAATCCGGCGGGGCCCGGCGGCGTTGGGCGGAAATCCGGCGGGGCCCGGCGGCGTTGGGCGGAAATCCGGCGGGACCCGGCGGCGTTGGGCGGAAATCCGGCGGGGCCCGGCGGCGTTGGGCGGGAATCCACGGAATCCGGCCCTCGGCCGATTTACCATAATCTTCGTATTTATTTCTTATGTTTTCAACAATTTCTTTTCTGTACTTGATGTTCCTCCGTTGTCTGTGCTATCTTTCTCCCATGCCCTACGGATGTTCCCCTCGTTCCCGCTACCGCTGGCGCGCCGACCGCGAGCCGGACACGTTCTACTCCGGTCTGTTCTCCCCCGCAACGGAGGACCGCTATGACGGAATGCTCGCAATCGGGCTCCTCGAAGTCGCCGTCCTCTGCTGGCCCGTCACGCTCGGCCTTCT
>CAMOEO010000286.1 GCA_946612175.1 uncultured Verrucomicrobiota bacterium | reverse complement strand
ATCCTCTTCAAGACCGCCGCCGCGCTCGAGGCCGCCGGCCGCGCGCGGATCGTCGCGCTCGACAAGACCGGCACCGTCACCACCGGCGAGCCGCGCGTCGTCTCCGTTGCCGCCGCCGGCGGTGACGAGGGCGCCCTGCTCGCCTTCGCCGCGGCGCTCGAGCGCGGCAGCGAGCATCCGCTCGCGAAGGCCGTCGTCCGCGCGGCGGACGCGCGCGGCGCCGCCGATGGCGGGGCCGCCGAGGGCTTCCGCGCGCTGCCCGGCTGCGGCGTCGAGGCGCGCGTGGGCGGCGCGGCCGCCTTCGGCGGGAGCGTGAAGGCGGCGGAGGCGCGCGGGATCGCGCTGCCACCCGCGCTGCGCGAAGCGGCGGAGGCCGCCGCCGCGACGGGCGCCACGCCGCTCGTCTTCGCGCGGGACGGCGCCGCGCTCGGCCTCGTGGCCGTCGCGGACGCGCCCAAGCCCGACGCCGCGGAGGCGGTCCGCGCGCTGCGCGGCCTGGGCGTGCGCGTCGTGATGCTCACGGGCGACAACGAGCGCACCGCGCGCGCCGTGGCGGGGTCCGTCGGCATCGACGAAGTGGTCGCGGGCGTGCTGCCCGACGGCAAGCAGCGCGCCGTGCGGGACCTGCGGAGGCAGGGGCGCGTGGCGATGGTGGGCGACGGCGTGAACGACGCCCCCGCGCTCGCGGCGGCGGACCTCGGTCTCGCGATCGGCGCGGGGACGGACGTGGCGCTCGACGCCGCGGACGCCGTGCTCGTGAAGAGCCGCCTTTCCGACGTCCCGGCCGCGCTGCGCCTGGGCCGCGCGACGCTGCGCAACATCCGGGAGAACCTCTTCTGGGCGTTCGTCTACAACGTCCTGCTGATCCCGCTGGCGGCGGGGCTCTGGTATCCGCTGTTCGGCTGGAAGATGCACCCGGACCTGGGGGCGCTCGCGATGAGCCTCTCGAGCGTCTGCGTCTGCCTCAACGCCCTGCGCCTCAACCTCGCGCGCCTGGAGGGTCCGCGGAAGCCGGTAACATGACAGAGTAAACGCCGCCCCCGGTCGAACCGGGGGGCGTTTACTCTGTCATGTTACCACGAAGAAGCGCGTCGTAGGCGGGCATCCAGAACGCGCGCGGCGGGCGTCGAGGAGGCGGCAAAATGAAGCTCTTCCCGCTACCCCGGACGGAACACACGGGTCCGGAGACCCTCGATTCCGCGGAAGTGCTTGTCGTTCCCGCTGCACAGTTCGATGTCGAGATCGAGCGCCGTCGCGAAGATCAGGGCGTCGTCCGGGTCGAGGCGGGTCGCGAGGGCGTGAGACTCCATGATGCCGACCGCCTTCTCGCTGATGGATTCCGTCACCGGGAGGATTTGAAACTGCAGGAAGCCCAGGTACCTCTTGAAGGCACGAACTTCCCGTGCGTCGCGTGCGCCGCGCAGATACTCCATGTAGGAGACGGCGGACAACGCGCGGGCCTGCTCGGCGTTGATCGCCGAGGAGGCGGCCCTGTTGCCACGCGTCATCCAAATGACGACATCGGTGTCGAAAAGCGTCATTGGAACAACCTCTTTCTGCGCGCTTCGCGATGCTTCTCGATCCAAGCGCGCGGATCCTCCATGTCGTTGCGGTCGGCCCACATTCCGAAAAGAGGCGTATCCTCGCAACGAGGCGGCCGCGCGGCGGTCTTGGCCATTCTCGCGACCTCTTCCGGGGCATATTTCATCAGGACAAGGCTGGGCCGGCCGTATCGCGAGATGACGATGGCTTCGCCCGTATCGATGACGTTCGATGCGAGGGAGCAGAAGTCCCTTCTGGCTTCGGCTATGCTGAGCGTTTTCATGTTCTCTCCTTCTGCACATAAAGTCTTGCTCAAGACGGCCGGAAAGTCAAGTGAAAACGAAAGGAGTCCGCTGTCATGCCGGACTTCTTCGTCCCGAGCGCGCGGACGATCTCGAGATGCGCCTCCGGATGCCGGAAGAGCGATGCGTAGAGCTGCCGCCCTACGGCGCGGCGATCGTCGCCCGGATGCGGGCGCAAGCCGCGCGATTCGCCGTTCGGGACGCCCTTGCAGGGCGGTTTAGAACGCGCCTAGCGGCGCGCGGAAACGGAACTCCCCCCGTTCATTGCGAAAACGCCACTCCCCCTCGGGGGCGGGCGTGCGGGCCGAATGCGATTGCCGGGTCCGACCTACGCCGCCCCCGTTTCTCCTCGGACGATCCACGCCGTGTAGATGAGATAGCCGAGCAGCAGGATCGCGCCCTGTCCGCGCCTAGAGCCGGCCGGCGCGGCGGAGGGCCGCGGCGATGGCGAGGGCGACGGCGCCGTCCGCGGGCGGCGCGGGGCGGGCCTTCGGCTTCGGCGGCTCCGGGTCGGGCATCAGGAACGCGAGGCGGGGCAGGACCTTCGCCAGCAGGTTCATGATCACGACGAGGAGGGAGAGGAAGGCGAAGACGACGCCCATCCCGAGCACCATCAGGAGGAGCGCCTTGGCGATGGCGTCGTTCATTTGCGGTCTCCTTGCGCTTTCTTCGCCGGGGTCGCGCCGTCCTTGACGCCTTCGTCCGGTTTCTGGATCGTCCGGTCGGCCATTCTCCCGAAGAGGAAGAGGGCTCCGAAGATCAGGGCGAAAATGGCCCAGAAGATGATGATCTTGGCAGTGAGCATTCTTGCGTTCCTTTCGTTCAGTCGTTGTCGGCGGACTCCCCCGCCCTCTCCGCGGCCCGGTCGCGGCGGCGACGCCGCCGGGTCGCTTCGACGACGCCGACGAGCGGCGCGGCGCCGACCGCGGATTCCGGCGCGGCGGAGGCACGGCGCGCCACGATGCGGCCGGTGGCCGCGGCGCCCTCTCCGCGGCCGAGCGCGAGGGCGGCGCCCAGGGCCGCGCCGAGGGCGAGCAGCAGCGCGCAGAGCGCCGTGCAGCGCCGGTGGCGCCGCCGGGCCGAGGCGGCGGCCGCCGCGGCGACGCGGGCGGCGAAGCCCGCGGGGAGCGTCCGGTCCGCGACGCTCTCGCGGATGAGCAGGGCGAGGCGGATGTCCGCCTCCGGTTCGTCGGGTCGCGCGTTCATGTGGTTCTCCCTTCCGCCGCGGTTTCCCCGAGGGCGGCCCGCAGCGCGGCCTTGGCGTGGAAGATGCGGGACTTGACGGTCCCGGGCGGCACGCCGAGCGCCCGGGCCGACTCCTCGACCGAAAGACCGGCGAAGAAGTGCAGGACGACCGTCTCCCGCTGGGCAGGGGGCAGCGCGAGGACCGCCTCGCGGACCGCGGCGCGATCGGCGGCACGGTCCGGCGCGGCGGCTTCGGTCGCGTCCGGCACCGCCTCGGCCGACTCCGCGGGGACGGTCTCGGGGCGGCGGCGGCGCGCGTCCATCCGGTGCAGGTTGAGCAGGATCGCGTAGAGCCATGCGAAGAAGCTTCCGGTCGGACGGTAGGAGCGGATGCGCTGCACGGCGCGCTCGAGCGCGCGGAAGGCGAGGTCCTCCGCGTCCGCGTCCCCGCGGCGGAGCAGCGATGCGGCCGCGAGCAGCCGGTCCCCGTATTCGGAGACGAGCCGCTCGACGCCGGAGTCGCCGTTCTCGATGATGTCGCGCCAGATTTCCATTTCGCGGTGGGCTAGTATAGGCGTAAATGCACCGTCGCGCGATTCGGTTCAACGGGCGAGGGAAACGGAGGAAAACGCAAAAAGTTAGCCCTTTCTAAAATTTTGCTTGACAATGTTAGTGTCGTCTAATATTCTTCCTCGCCATGCAACGCAATCCGACCCCGCAACAGCCCCTCCGGCAGGCCGCGCTCCCCTGCGCGCCGTGCCGCGACCGCGTCGCGCGGCGGATCCTGCTCGAGGTCGCACCGGTGCTCTCCGGCGTCAAGCCCGCGGCGCTGCTCTCGCTGGACGACTGCGAATGCGGCGCCTCCGGGCGCGCCGAGCGGGTGTTCTGCTCGCGCCGGTCCCGGCTCGCGGCCGCGACGGGGCTCTCCGTGCGCGTCCTGCGCCGGACCGGCCGCGGCTGCCAGGCGCTCTTCTTCGACGCCGGCCTTCTTGCCGCGCGGCTCGCGGAGCCGGACGCCGCCGCGTTCCTCCGCGCACGGGGCTGGCCGGCCCAGCCCCCCGCCGCGCTCGCGCGCCTTGCG
>CAMOEO010000285.1 GCA_946612175.1 uncultured Verrucomicrobiota bacterium | reverse complement strand
TCAGGGCTCCGCGTGACGGGGGCGGCGACGCGGGCGATGAAGAAGACGGTGCCGAGCCTGGCGTCGCGGACGAGGAAGAGGAACGGACGGTCGGCGACGAAACGGCGGGGCGGCGGGGGCGGTTCCGCACAGGCCGGGACGGGGCCGACGGTAACGGACCAGGCCTCGGCGCCTTCTTCGTCGATCGCGAGGCCGGCGGTCTGGGAGATCGGCGGGACTTCGGCCGTGTCGCCGCCCGCGAGGGCGGAGAAGTCGGACGAGGGCGGGAGGACGACCGGATCGGTCTGCCGCGCGCGAAGCGCGGGACCGAGCAGGTCGCCATGGCGGGTTTCGAGCGAGAACTTCGGCAGGACGACGGTCGTCGCCGCGGTTACGGGATGGAACGGACCGTCGACGAAGGTCGGGTCGAAATCCTTCTCGATGTCGGCGAGAGGGACGCCTTCGTCGGGAAGAATCGCGACGGCCTCGATTTCGCCGCCGCGCATCGGGAGGACAAGCGCGGAGCAGCCGTGGCAGTCGTCATGTTCGAGGGCGTAGAGGCCGGTGCGTCGCAGGAAGCGGGCGGGGACGTCGCCGTCCGGGGCGTGGAACGCGCCGTCGAAGGAAAGCGAGGGGTCGAAGGCGTCGGCCCATGCGGCCTTGAGCCAGGCGGCGTGGACGAGCAGGGCGGCCGTGCCGGGGGCGGGTGGCTCGGCGAGCGCGGCGGGAACGCGGCCGTGCGTCGCGGCGGAGACGAAGGCATTCACTTCGGCCCGGCCGGTTTCGTCCATCGGGACGTTGCGGACCGAGGCGCCGAAGTCCCGCGTCGCGCGGGCGGCGAAGGCGCGCGAGGGCGAACGTCCCGGCGGGAGCCAGAGCGAGAGGGACGTTTCGAGCGCCGTGGCTCCGCCGGCGCCGACGGCGGCGCGCCGTTCGCGGTGGAGGCGGAACGTGGCCGCGATTTCGTCCGCCGTCGGGAAACGGTCCCTCAGGAAGAGGACCGCGGCTTCGTCTCCCGGCCCGTGGGACGGGGCGCGGGCGTCGACCGACTGCATGCACAAGGCGTTGGAGAGGGCCTCGGCGGTCTCCAGGTCGGCGCCTGCGGCGAGGAATCCGAGCGATTCCGCGACGCCCATCGGGGCGAGGACGAGATTGCCGGAAGGGCGGACGAGCGCGACTTCGCGGTAGAGGAACGCGGCGAAGGCCGTGTCGTCGAACGCGGGAAGGTCGAGGCGCCGCCACGCTGCGTCGAACGCGGCGCGGACGGAATCCGCGGCGGGGTTCGGTGTCTGGGACGGCGCCTCCGCGCTCTCTGCGTTCTCCGCGTGAGATTCTTCCGCGGCAGGGCTCCGCGTGCCGAGAGAGGCGGGAAGGCGCATGGCGAACTTCTTTACTTCGAAGAACTGCTCGAAGTGGAACGGCCAGTTGTTGGCGCCGCGAAAGGAGCGAACGACGTTCGTTCCCGCGAGGAAGTCGACCATCCACGAGGTGCCGTCGCGTACGGGGGACGGGTAGACGGGTTCCCAGTTTTCGAAATGGGCGGTGTTGAGGCGGAGCAGGACGGCGCGCCATTCCTCGTCCGTGCAGACGTGGTCGCGTCGGAGCGTGGCGTTCGTTTTCGCCCGGTAGTCGGCGCCGTTCCGGTAGCAGTCGATTCGCACGCGATGCTCGGCGAAGACGAGAGTCATGTCCTCGACCCGTGCCCACGGCGGGCCGCCTTCGTAGTAGTGCAGGGCGTCCGCGCCGATGGACTCGGCGAAGAGAAAGGCGGAGTCGTCCGTGTTTGCGGGCGGGTCGGCGGGGTCGCGCCGTTCCGGGGGGATCCGGCTGTTGAACGGAATGAAGAGCGAGTCGCCCGCGCGAATGCGCGAAGGATCCGCGATGCCGTTCATTTCGACGAGCCGCGCGACGGGAACTCCGAGGGACTTGGCGATGCCGGAGAGCGTATCGCCCGGGCGGATGTGGATGGTGTCCGCAGGAGATCCGTCGGCGGCAAAAGGATAGGAAGGAACACCTGGAGTCGTGGCCTCCGCATTCTTGGCGGGATCTTCCGCTCGCGCCGGCGCGGCGGCAAGGGCGAGAAGGGAAAGAAGGAGGTAGAGGCGTCTCATTGTCGATTCGAGGGGTGGAGGTTTTCGGGATTGTTCACAAAGCCAAATGGCAAATCTACTCCGCGGACTCCGCGAACTCCGCGTGAGGTTTTGGCTCTGCGCTCTCTGCGTTCTCTGCGTGAGATTCATTCGCGGCAGGGCCGGCACTAGGGGGCAGGAACGAGCACGCCGCCGGTGCGCTGCGTGTAGGAGGGGTCCTTTTCCGTCGGGATGTAGAGCTGCCGGCCGGCGCGGATGAGGTTCGGGTCGGCGAGGCCGTTCGCTTCGATGATCGACTTCTGCAGGACCTCGTGCCGCTGGGCGATGGCCGAGAGCGTGTCACCGGGCTTCACGACGTAGACCGCGTAGCCGTCCTTCGGGGGAAGGGAGCGGGAGTCGCCCGAGGAAGACTCCTTGGAAGCGGAACCGTCCGCGCGGGGTGGAATCGGTATGCCTCCGGGAACCCTCGGTTCGACGGCGGGCGTGCGCGGCGGCGGAAGCGGCACGCCGCCGAGACGGGGCTCGACGGCCGACGTTTGCGACGGCGGCGTGGGTTCCGATTCCGGAACGTAGAGCTGCTGTCCGCAGCGGATGGAATCGCCCGAGCCGCCTTCCACGGTGGGAGGCGGAACGGTTTCGCCCGGCTTCTGGACACGGGAGCCGGAGACGGTGCAACCGGTCCCCGCGACGGTCGCCGTCGCGGCGGCGGCAAGGGCGAGAAGGGCGCGGCGGAGCTTCTCCGCGGCGACGGGGGAGTAGGAACGGGGATGGGTGGGCATGACGAAAGGTGAGAGGTTGAAGGTTAGAGATTTGGAGGCCATCCTGGTGGTGTGAATGTGAACAGGTGGATATTCTACAACAACAAAACCGGAAAAGTATGCGAAAAGTGTGTAAAATGCGACGCGTGCCTGAAGGTCGCGAAGCGGTCCGGCGCGGTGCGCCGGACCATACGACCGATGCCGCGACGGGCGCTCGGCGCCCGCCGCGAGCGAGGTCCCCCATTTGTGCGAAAAGTGTGTAAAATTCGGCGTGGCGTTGAAACGCCGCGTGGCTTCTGCTAGACTGCGCGCCATGGAAGGCGACACCGGCAAAACGGATTCGGCCCCTGCGTTCGTGCTCTGCCCTCCGGGGTGCGCGGACGCGGTGCGGCGCGCGCTGCCGCCGGGCTGCGATGTCGTCGTGGCGGGATCGCCGGAGGAGGCGCGGGCCGCGTTCGCGGAGCGGACGGGAGCGGCGGCGCCGGCCGGCGGCGCGGGCGAGGTCGAGATCGATGGACGTTCGGTCGACCTCACGACGCTCGAGCGAGCCGTGTTCGAGGTCCTTTCGCGGGCGCCGGGCCGCACCGTCTCGCGCGCGGCGCTGCTCCGAGAGATCCACGGCGACGCGGCGGGGAGCGTCCTGCCGCGCGTGGTCGACTCGACGGTCTCGCGGCTGCGGCGCAAGCTCGGTCCGTCCGGCTGGCGCGTCGAGACCGTCTGGGGCCGCGGCTACCGCTGGAACGCGGGCGACCGCCCCCCCGCGCGTCCGTTCCTCCAGGCCCTGCGGTGGAGCGCAGGCACGCTCGGCGTCATCCTCGTCGCCACGCTCCTCGTTCCGCGGCCCCGTCCCGAGGAACCGTCGCCTCCCGTAGCCGAGCCGGCGCCGGTGATCGAAGCGCCGGTGACGGTCGAGCCCTCCGCCGGAGAGGTTGGGGACCATGTGGACTTTGGGGACATTGGAGACAGTGGAGACGGTGGGGACGCCAGCCCCGAATATTTGGCCGAACCATCGGTTGCCGAGCGTGCACAGGAGCCCGCGCCGGCCCCCGCGCCCGCGCCGGCCCGCAGCGCCAAGCGCGCCGCATCGGCGCCCGCCGTCGGTCAGGCCGCTGCGGCCTGCGCGCCCGCGCCCGTTCCCGCGGTCGTCCTTCCGCCCGACGACACGCTCGCGCCGAAGGACGGCTTTGAAATCCACACGATGACGGCGGAGGACAAGACGCTCTCGAACCTGGCCCGCTCGCGCGGAATCACCCTGGCCGAACTCCTCGCCGCCAACCCGCAGATCGCGGA
>CAMOEO010000284.1 GCA_946612175.1 uncultured Verrucomicrobiota bacterium | reverse complement strand
TTCCGTTGTAGCGATCCTCCGTTGCGGGGGAGAACAGACCGGAGTAGATCGCGTCCGGCTCGCGGTCGGCGCGCCAGCGGTAGCGGGAAGAGGGGGAACATCCGTAGGGCATGGGGATAAGGATAGCACGGGAAACGGGAAGAAATCAATAGTAAAAATAAATCATTGAAATTGCAAGAAAAAATATTGTAGATTTCGAAGATAAGGCCGAGCTTGAGGCCTTAGAGCGCGGGGGTGCCGAGCGCGGGGCCGGGAGCGCGGGGAACAGTCCTGTGCGCTACGGCCACTGGAAGGCCTTCTTGTCTCCGGACTTTTCGAACTCCTTGGCCTCGAGGACGTTCATTTTCGTCATCCGATAGGTCACCTTCCCCTGCGAATAGTTGCCGGCGTAGCACTTGAGGATGAAGTGCCCGCCCTCCGGGATGGAGAAGGCGAACGGCTTCTTCGCCGTTTCCTTGGGAAGCGTATAGGCGCGGCGATGGGGGGAGCTGAGAGGCCCCTCGAGAATGGGCGATCCCTCGCTCGAGTAGTAGTACTCGCTCCGCTGGTCCGGGTTCACGGTGCGTGCGGAGCCGCGATACGGACGATAGGTGCCGGAAAGATACTGGAGAACGAGAATCTCCCCCTTCTCGAAGTGGCCGAGATTCGCGCCGTTCTCCTTGTCGACGGGAATGGAGATGTTGCGCGAGGTTCCCTTGATGTCGGTCGAAGAGGCCGGCGCTCCCGACGCGGTGGGACGCTCGGCCGAGGACGGCCGGTTCGACGCGGCCGCACCGTCCGCCTCGGGCTTGCGGCAGCGGTCGAGGACGTCCTGCACCTTCTTCTGGTAGTCCGCGATCTCCTTCGCGAGTTCGATGTGGCCCTTCTTCGTCTCGTCGATCTTCATCCGGTCCAGACGTCCGGATGCCGAGGCCAGGATGCGGGCGCAGTCCTGCTCGAACGCCTCCCGGAGCTTCGTCACCGCCTGGTCTTTCGTCTGGAGAATGCCGCGGAGCGTCTCGTTGTCCGACTCCGGCGGCGACGCGGGATCCTTCGCGGCGGCTTCGAAGAGAAGGACGCCGTCGAGATCCCCGCGGTTCTGGGCGGCGGTCTTCGCCTTCTCGAACGCGGAGACCATCTGCGAAACGAGGATCTTCTCCTTTCCGGCCAGTTCCTCCTGCCTCTTGCGCAGGAGCTCGACCAGCTTCCCGGCCATGTCCGCCAGGGGCTTGGTCGAGGCATCCTTCGCCTGGAACGCGAAGATCTCGGCCGGATCCGTCGTCGGGGAGAAGGCGGGCTCGCCGCCCTTCGCCCCGGAGCGCGCGGGAACGGAGCCCTTCTCCCGCATCCAGTCGCCCGCGAGTTCCTCGAACCGGGCGGTGAAGCTTTCGACCGTGGCGGAGGAGGAGGCGCCCAGATGCCCGAGGATGCTTCCGTCCGGATCCTGCACGACGTACTGGGGCACCCCCCGGACGCCGTATTCTGCGAACAGCCGCTGGTTCCGCTCCCGGAACGCGACGGGGACCAGGCTCTCGTTCTGCGGACGGTCGATCGTGACGAGAACGACGCGGCCGTCGGCCCACTCCGCGAACTCGTCGGTGGAAAAAACGCGCGTCTCCATGATCTTGCACCAGCCGCACCAGTCGCTGCCCGTGAACTTGAGCATGACCGGCAGCCGATTCTCTTTCGCGAGGGCGATCGCGGCATCGTAGTCCTGCGTCCACTTCCCGGCTTCCGCGCCCTCGGTCGCGGCATCCTCCGTGGAGGCGGAAACGGGAATGGCGGTGAAAAGAAGAGCGGCGAACCACAGCGGAAGACGAAGTTTCATGGCAGGCGGTGCAATGCAAGGCAAAGGATGAAAGGCAGTCTATCAGAGACCCGAGAAGAAAGCAATCATAAATAATTACGTGTTTTTCTTGCGTCGCGAAGGGTTTTCCCGTAGAATATGGCGCGACGAACGAAAACGATCACGATTCCGCTACGCATTCCCCACCCTTACCCTCTCTCCTCCATGGCGACACAGTATCCCGGATCTGCCAACAAGGGCGGAAGGCCCTCCAAGTTCGACGAGCCGAGCCGGCCCGTCACGATGACGCTTCCCGACCGCATCCTCGGGCGTCTGCGGGAAATCGACGGCGATCGCGCCCGCGCCGTCGTCAAGGCGGTCGAGGCCGTGCTCGGTTCCGACCGCGCTCCGCGGGAATCCGTCGCCGAGATGCGCGTGGCGGAGGACGAGTCGCTTCTGGTCGTCTCGGACAACCGCTTTCTCCGTAACATCCCATGGCTTTCGCTTCTCGAGGTCGGGCCGGGACGCTTCCTGCTTTCCCTTGAGGACGGCGTCCAGGTCGAGAAGCTCGAGGTCACGCTGGAAGATCTGATCGAGACCGACGCCTCCGTCGGGGAGGCCGACCGAGCCTTCCTCCGCACCCTTCTCGACCGCATTCGCGCGCCTCGCCGGTCCCAGACGGTCCGCTCCGAGCAGATTCTCGTCGTCCGGATGACGGACGGCGTCCGCCAACCCCCGTCCACCAGCCCCGAACGTTCCCATTGACAGGGCCTCCGCAATGTTATAACGTAAAAAGCGCCACTGAGCGAATGTTTCAATGCTGAAACCTTCCATGCGCCTTCCGTTGCTTCCGTCCCAAGCCCCTGCCTACGTCAACGAACGCAAGTTCGCTGGACCGGTCCATGCCCGGACGCGCGTCGCGGCGCTCCTCGATGCGCGGTGCCTTCCGGACCGGGAGCACCCCGCGGGGCGGATCAACAGCGTCTACTTCGACACGCCGGACCTGCGCGCCAAGGCGGAGAAGGACAACGGCGACAACCTCAAGGCGAAGGTGCGTCTCCGCTGGTACGGCCGCCGCGAGGAGCTCGGCGGGGAGGTTCGCCTCTTCGTCGAGCTGAAGCGTCGTGTCGGATCGGCCCGCAGCAAGGAGCGGCTGGACACGGTCGTCCCCGCCGACTGGATCGCCGACACCCCGCTCGACGACCCATCCTTCCCGGCCTTCCTCGCCCGCCAGGCGGAGCGCCTCGGCGAGCCCCTCGGCCCCGCCTGGTCGCCCGTCTGCCGGATCGTGTACGACCGGCTCCGCTACGACGACCCCCTCGGGGGCAGCCGCGTCGCGCTGGACTGGAACATCCGCGCGGACCGGTTCAACGAATCCCGCTTCCCGTGGGCCGTTCCCGTCGCGCTCGACGAGATGGTCTGCGAGTTCAAGAACCCCGGCGGAATCCCCCCCGCCTGGGCGGAGGAGATGGTCCGCGCCGGCCTTCGCCTCCGCAGCTTCTCCAAGTACGGCGAATGCATGGCGCGGCTCTGCGAGGGCCGCCTCTGACCCAATGAACACCGAAACGAACCTCCTCGAGCCCGCCATCGCTGCCCTCCAGCGCATCCGCGAACAGATCGACATCGGCGAATTCCTCTCCGCCCTCCTCGCGGCCCTTCTCGCCGCCTTCGCCGCGCAGCTGCTCTACCGCGTCTTCTACGAGCGGCGCGGGACCGGAAGCCAGATCCACCGCGCGTTCCCGCTGCTCGCGCTCTCGGTGACGACGCTGTTCGTCGGCGTCCAGGTCTCGCTGCCGCTCTCGCTCGGCCTGCTCGGCTCGCTCTCGATCATCCGCTTCCGCACGCCGATCAAGGAGCCGGAGGAGGTCGGGTTCCTGATGCTGGTGATCGCCTCCTCGATCTGCGCCGCGACCCTCGAGTTCGCCTTCATCGGCTGGCTCTTCGCGTTCGCCCTCGCCGCGCTTCTCGCCGCCCGCGGAGCCGATCTCTGCCGCTGGTTCCGGCGCGACGGGATCCTCGTGCTCTCGCTTCCCTCCGCCGTCGCCGAGGGGAAATCCACCGAAATCGAGGCCGCGCTCGCCGCGCGCCTTCGCCGCCATTCGCTGGAAAGCGCCGCGGAGCGCGACGGCACGACGACCTGGCAGTACGTCTTCTCCGGCCTCGACGGTTCCGCCGCCGACCTCCGGCGCGAGCTCCGCGCGGTCGCGGAATTCACCTCCGTGAACCTCTTCCTCGACCGTCCCGGCGGCATCCGCTAGCGTCCGCCGCCGCCCCGCATGCCCGTCCGCCGCCCCCGCGCCCGGCGCCTCGCGCGCCTCCTCCTCCGCGCCGCCGCCCTCCTCGCGGCGGCATTCGCCGCGTTCGCCCTC
>CAMOEO010000283.1 GCA_946612175.1 uncultured Verrucomicrobiota bacterium | reverse complement strand
GGGGCCGAACGGACTACGAGACCATCCGCAAAGGCGGTCCGGCGAGGGGCCGGTCGGTCCAGAGAAGAATCCCGGCGACGAGAGGGAAGGGGGCCGTCCGGTCGCGGCCGTTCCGTCGCATCGAGAATGGCGCGACGAACCGACGAGATCCGAGAACCCCGCCACGCGAGAATGCGGGAACGTCGCACAGAAGCATCTCCGCGAAGGAGATCGGCTCGCCGCTCGACAGTTTCTCCGCGATCGTCCCACGGGCCGGCGCTGCAGCGCGCGCTTCAGCGGCGCCTTCGCGAGGGTCTGACCCCGCCGCGGAGGCCTCCGCGCCAAGCCGGCCTTCCAGCGCGGCGCCGTAGACGGCGGCGGCTTCGTCGAAGGGCGGGGCGACGGCCGCGCCCCGGACGAGGCGCACGAGCTCCGCAATGCCCTCGCGGGCAAGAGAGTTGCCGCGCAATGCATCCGCGAAGCCCGCCCAGCGGTAGTCCCGCGGCCGGTGCGCCATGCCGGCCTTGACGGGATTCGCGTCGACGTAGGCGCCGACCGAGAGCAGCGCGGCGGCCTCCGGGGCGACGAGCACGCTGCGGAAGCGCCCGCCCCAGATGCCGCCGACGTTCCCCGTCCGGCGGTTGTAGTCCATCGTGAAGGTCTCCTTGAGCGTCTTGCAGAACTGCGAGAGGTCGTGCATCCTGGCGCGCAGCCGCGCTTTCGCCTCCTCGACGGCCGACTCCGCGCCCGTCGCCCGCCACCGCTCCCACCGGGCGAAGAGGCGGTCGGCGCGCGCATCGCCGTAGAGGGCGCGCACGCGGCGTTCCAGCTCCTCGTCGGAAACCTCATGTCCCTCCGGCACGCGGACGAGCAGGTGGAAGTGGTTGGACATCACGGCGAACGTGAGGACGCGAACGCCGGAGAACGCGGCGACGCGGGCGAGCAGCCGCACGAACGCGTTCCGCTCCTCCGGACGGAACGCGAAGCGGCGGAACGCCGTCCGCGAGACGACGTGGTACACGCCCCCGGCGGGGGCGACGAGACGGGGCCTGCGCATGGCGTCACCATTCGGGCAGGGGTTCGGCGGCCGCGGCGGAATCCGGCGGGGCGGCGGGAGAAACGAACGGCGGCGGGGCGAAGACCGGGGCGGGCGGCGCGACGGGCACGCCGAAGACGAGTACCGGCAGCGTCTGCTGGAGCGAGAGCAGCAGCACGGCGCTTTCGTCCGCGTCGAGGTAGACCCAGGCGAATCGGCGCGAGCCGTCCGGCATCGTCCGCCCCGCCGAGATCCGCACGGCGCTCCGGCCGCCGTCCTCCACGCGGGCGACCTCGATCCGCGTGTACTTCCCGTGGATCCAGCCGCGGCCGTCCGCACCGACCGCGGGGAGGGTTCCGCGCAGCACGCGGAGCATCTGCACGACCTCGACCGGCGCGAGCCGGAAGTTGAGCCGCTGGCTCCAGACGAACTGCTTCTTCGAGCGGAAGGCGGGCGTCTCCTCCGGCGCCGGATCCCGGCCCTGCGGCGCAAGCGAGACGACGAGGCTGCCCGAGTGCCCGGGACGGGCGGGCGAGAGCGACATCGCGAGCGCGCCGCCCTTCCCGCTCCGGTATTCGTGGAGCACGTAGAACCGGACGACGGTTTCCATGCCTCCGTCAGATTCTTCCTCCCCCTCCCCGGTTGAAACCAGGGTCTCCGCCGGAACGGCGGAAGGCGGGATCTCCGCCGCCGTTTCCGGCGCCGTCGTTGCGAACGGTTCGTTTCTGTTCTCCCCGGCGCGGTCGCCGAGATCCGGATTCGTATCGGACGTCATGCTGCAACTCCTTTCTTTCGCGGTGCTAGAACGGATCGTAGGACGGCGCGCTGCCGAGCCGTTCGACCAGATCGGAAAGGGCGGGGGCGGCGGGGTCCTCGTCGACGCGCCAGCCGACGGCGTTCCAGGCATGCCAGAGGCCGGCCTCGTCGTCGAAGACGTAGATCGCCTCCCCGCCCTTTGCCGCCTCGAGGACGGACTCCGTCCGGTAGGGAACGGCGCAGCTATGGCCGGACGACCCGTCGTCCGCCTCGCGCGGCTCGCAGAAGTCGAGGCAGAAGTCGATCGAGACCATGTCTCCCGCGCGGACGAGGGCGAGCGCCTCCTCCCGCGTCCGGTAGCAGGCGCGAAGAAGACGGAGCATGTAGGACGGACGTCCGTCGAAGATGCACTGGATGGAGCGCATCGCGCGGGCGTCCTCGCGGACGAGCAGCACGCAGGGGGCGTAGCTGGGTTCGTCCGCGGGGCGAACCGCCGGGGCGACGGGGCGCCCTTCGGGGGCGGCGTTCGGGATTTCGGGTTTGGAATCCATGGTTGTTTCCTTTCTTGATTCGGGGTTTTTCCGTCTGCGGAAGCCATTTCCGCGGGACGGGGAAAAGACTGCCCGAACGCCCCGGAAAAAATGTCGCCTGACAGGCGACACTTTTTTTCCCGATTTGTGCTATACTTGGCAAATTTATATTTTTTTGGCGCAAAATGCGCCCCCGCGCCCCGCGAAAACGAGGGTCTGTCCCCCGCACGGAAGGAACGCGAAGGGGTCTGTCCCCGAAGGACGACTATCGAGGGACGGCAAGGAGGGGCAGGGGGTCGACGGGGACGCCGTCCCGCTCCATCTGGAAGTGGAGATGCTCGCCCGTGGCGCGGCCCGTTCGGCCCATCCAGCCGAGGGGCGAACCTTCGCGGACGCGGTCGCCGGGTGCGACGCGAAGAGAGCCCGCCTCAAGGTGGAAGTAGCGCGTACGGAGGCCACCGACATGGTCGATCGCGACGCAGGTTCCGGCGGGGCCGTCGGTGTCGGCCGCCTCGACGACGGTGCCCCCGCGCCAGGCGCAGACGCCGGTCTCCAGGAGCATGCATCCGTTCCAGAGCGCGCCGTCGACGCCGGCATGGAACCGCCCCTCCTCGCCCGTCACGGGGTGCGTGCGGAGTCCGAAGGGGGAGGTGACGAGGAATTCGCCCGGATCGAGCAGGACGCGCGTGCGGACGCGCATCGCGTCGCGGTACTTCGCGGCCTGCGCCTCGCGCCGCGCGGGGGAAACGGCGGACATCGCCTTCCAGACGCGGAAGCAGCGCTCGCCGAGGCGTTTGGCGGAGGCCTTGGAATCGTCCAGGCCGCGCGCGGAGGAGAGGCCGACCCAGGGGACGGACGCGGCCGTCCGCTCCAGCGCGGCGTCGAGGATCGCGGACCCTCCGAACGGCGCGGTCTCCGTCAGGACGAACGGGACCGTCTCCGCGAGGCCAAGGTCTCGGCGGAGCCGCCCGATCGCCGTCCGGATCCGCTCTTCGGCGCCTTCCGGGGCGGCGGGCACTGCCCCGGAGGGGCGCCAGAGCACCGAGGCGATCTCTCCGTCCCCAAGGGCCGTCCGGATCCGGTCGATCGCGGAGGCTTGGGGGCGGGCCTCGGAATCGATCTCGCCCGGAAGCACGGACACGACGGCGACCTCGGCGCCCTGCGACATCTCCTGGAGGCGGCGACGGAAGGCGCAACCTGCCGCCTCCGGCAGCCCGGCGACCACCGCCAGGCGAAGGGGTCTGTCCCCGCTCGGGGCAAGAAGGGGTCTGTCCCCGGATGGCTCCTGTCGTGGATTCATGTCTTCGGGAGATGCGGAGGGGGCTCTACTTTCCGACGCAGAAGCGGGAGAAGACGGCGTCGAGGAGGTCCTCGGTGTAGGAGCGGCCGGTGATCCGGCCCAGGGATTCGGCGGCGGCGCGGAGGTGGCCTGCGGCGGGAACGGCGGCGGCTTCGGCGCCCGCGGCGAAGGCCTCGCGCGCGGCGGAGACGGAGGAGGCCGCCTCGCGGAGCAGCGCGGCGTGGCGTTCCGAGACCGCGACGCCGCCGCCGTCCGAGGCGGCGGGGTCTGTCCCCAGCGCGGTGAGGATGGCCGCCTCGAGCGCGTCCATGCCCTCGCCCGTCACGGCGCTGACGCGGAGGGGGGCGACGCTCGGATTCGAGGGCGCGAAGGCGGGATCGGGGACGGCGGGATCGGGGACAGACCCCGAATCCGAAACAGGGTCTGTCCCCGCAGACGATGGTGCAAGATCGACCTTGGTTTCGACGAAGAGGATCTTGGGGCCGAGGGACGATGGGGTCTGTCCCCGGCGCGATGGGGTCTGGTCCGCGGGGGTCTGTCCCC
>CAMOEO010000282.1 GCA_946612175.1 uncultured Verrucomicrobiota bacterium | reverse complement strand
GAGCACCAGATTGTGGATCTGGTTGTTGCGGGATCGTGCCCCGCATCCCGCCCCAATGCTTCCGACCCCCCGCGAACGAGCAGAACGCCCCTGTTCCGGGGGGTCGTTCTCCCGACAGGGGAGGAGTTGACGCGATGCCCCCTCCGCACCACCGAGACCTGCACGAGACGCCGCAGCACGCCGCGGCGCCGATGCGGACGCTGCGGCGCCTGCTGGGCCTGCTGCGCGGGCAGGGGCGGCGCCTCGCGTGGCTCGTGCCGGCGCAGCTCGTCGTCACGGCGGCGGGGCTGGCGTGGCCGTGGGTGCTCGGGCGGGCGACGGACCTCGTCGCCGACTCCGCCGGGGCGGGGGTCCCGTGGGGGCGGCTCGCGGCGCTGCTGCTCGGAGGACTTGCCGCGACGGCGGCGGGCGCGGCGGCGCAGGCGCTCAACGGAATGGCGACGGTGCGGCTTTCCGTCGGAAGCGTGAAGGGGATGCGCCGCTCGCTCTTCTCGGCGCTGGTGCGGCTCCCGGTCGCGAGCTACGACACGACGCGCCACGGCGAGTTCATGAGCCGTCTCACGAACGACACGGCGTCGGCGGGCGAGACGCTGGGGCAGGGCATCCTGCAGTTCTTCGCCTCGTGCCTCTCGCTCGCGCTGACCTTCGGCTTCATGCTCCGGCTGAGCTGGCGCCTGGCGCTCGTCTCGTGCGCGACGCTGCCGCTGACGTTCCTCGCGGGGCGGGCGCTCGTGCGGATTTCGCGGCGGCTCTACCGCGCGCGCCAGGCGGCGATCGGCGAGATCAACGCGACGGCGGAGGAGATGATCGCGGGGCAGCACACGGTGCAGGCGTTCTGCCGCGAACCGGCGGCGGAGGCCGAGTTCGGCCGGCTCTCGGACCGGGTCCGCGCGCTGGCGCTGCGGGCGGACGTCGTCGGCGGGGCGATGGGGCCGGTGATGAACACGATCGGCAACCTCTCGTACCTGCTCGTCGCGGCGATGGGCGGATGGTTCGTCGTGCGGGGGACGGCGACGGTCGGCCTGGTGATCACCTTCCTGCTCTACGCGCGGCAGTTCGGCCGGCCGGTCAACGAGATCGCCGCGCAGTTCGGCCAGATCCAGAGCGCGATCGCGGGGGCGGAGCGCGTGTTCCGGACGATGGACGAGCCGCCCGAGGCGGACGAGGGGCGCGCGCCGCTGGACCCGGCGTCGGTGCGCGGGGCGATCCGGTTCGAGAAGGTCTGGTTCCACTACGGCGACGGACCCGCCGTCATCCGCGACTTCTCGCTCGACATCCCGGCCGGCGCGCGCGTGGCGATCGTCGGCGAGACCGGGTCGGGCAAGACGACCCTCATCAGCCTGCTCGCGCGCTTCTACGACCCGTGCGGCGGGCGCATCCTGCTCGACGGAACGGACCTGCGCGATCTGCCCAAGCGCGCGCTCCGGCGCTCGATCGCGATCGTGCTGCAGGACGTCCGGCTCTTCAGCGGAACGGTCGCGGAGAACATCGCGTTCGGCTGCGACGGCGCCACGCGCGAGGAGATCGAGGCGGCGGCCCGGCTGGCGGGGGCGGACGGCTTCATCCGACGGCTCCCGCAGGGCTACGACACGCCCATCAACCAGACCGACACCGCGCTCTCCCAGGGGCAGTGCCAGCTGCTCTCCATCGCGCGGGCGGCGCTGGCCGACCCGCGCATCCTGGTGCTCGACGAGGCGACTTCGAGCGTCGACACGCGCACGGAGCTGCGGATCCAGGCGGCGCTGGCGCGGCTGCTTCGCGGGCGCACGAGCATCGTGATCGCGCACCGCCTCTCGACGGTGCGCGACGCGGACCGCATCGTCGTCCTCGACGGCGGACGGATCGTCGGCGCGGGGACGCACGAGGAGCTGCTGCGCGACAACGCGCCGTACCGCAGGCTCTGCGGCGTCGGCGACGCGGCGTAGCGTAGCGCGCCCGGCGGCAGGTCGCCGGACGGGGCCGGCTCAGGCCTTCCCGTCCGGGGCGGAGGGGAGCGGGATGTCTGCGAGCGCGGCGGGCAGCGACTTGAGGAAGAGCCGCGAGAGGGCGAACGCGCTCCCTGCGATCCTGTCCCAGAAGTCCGTGTACTGGGAGAAGCGGTCCGAATCCCCGTTCGGGGCGTCGCTCAGGATGCGCAGGGAGAGGAACGGGACGCCCAGGATGTGGCAGGTCTGGGCCAGCGCGCCGGACTCCATGTCCACGGCCAGGGCCGTCGGGAAGTGCGCCCGGATGGCGTCGATCTGCTCCGGGCGGGCGACGAAGCAGTCGCCGCTCGCCATCAGTCCGGTCGCGAGGGTCGTGCCCTCGACCGCGAGGGACCTCGCGTGGGCGAGGAGGCGGGCGTCCGCGGGGAAGCGCGCGGGGCAGCCCTGGACCTGGCCGTACTCGTTGCCGGGGCCGCAGTCGACGTCGTGGTAGACCACCTCGCTCGCGGCGACGGCGTCCATCACGCGCAGCGAGGCGTCGAGCCCGCCCGCGACGCCCGTGCTGAGCAGGCAGTCCGGATGGAAGCCGTGGATCATCGCCACCGCGCCGACGGCGGCGTTGACCTTGCCGATGCCGGTCTCGCCGAGGACGACCTCGTTGCGGCCGATCCGGCCGGTGCAGAACCGCCGTCCGTTCGCGACGACGGACTCGCGCTCCTCCAGGAGCCGTTCGATCTGGGACCTTTCGGACGCCATGGCGGTGGCGATGCCGATCTTCATGCGATGGATCCTCCGGGATGGGGACGTTCGGAAGCGCTCCCGGTGCGGGAGTGCGCGGCGGATTCTAGCGAATCCCCGCCGGGCTGGCAAGCCGGCGCGCTTCCGCGCTCCCCGCGGGCGGGCGTTGAGCGGGGGCGGGGTTTCTGCTAGAATGCGCGCCATGAGGAACGACGCGAACGGAACGGAGGCGGCGGCGGGCGGCGCGGGCTGGATCGAGGTCCGCGGCGCGCGCGTGCACAACCTCGCCGGCGTCTCGTGCCGCATCCCCCGCGGCCGGACGACGGTGGTGACGGGCGTCTCGGGCTCGGGCAAGAGCTCGCTGGCGTTCGACACGCTGTTCGCCGAGGGGCAGCGCCGCTACCTGGAGAGCCTGCCCCCGGGCGCGCGGCGCTTCCTCGAGCGTTTGCCGCGGCCGGACGTGGACTTCGTCGAGGGCCTAGCGCCCGCGATCGCGATCGGGCAGGCGTCCGCGGCCGCGGGGCCGCGCTCGACGCTCGCGACGCTCGCCGGGCTGCACGACCACCTGCGGCTGCTCTTCGCCCATCTCGGGACGCCGCACTGCCCCGGCTGCGGGCGCGAGGTCCGCGCGGTGTCGCCGGGCGCGCTCACGGAGCGGCTGCTGCGCGAGCCGGAGGGGACGCGCCTCACCGTGCTTTCGCCGATGCTGCGGCGCCCGCCGCGGCCGTACGGCGCGGCGGCGAAGACGAAGGCGGCGGCGCCGCCGCCGGACGCGTCGCGCCGCGGCGGGGCGTACCTCGCGGAGGCCGCGCAGGCGGGGTTCGTGCGCGTCCGCGTCGACGGCGAGGTGAAGGCGATCGAGGACGTCTCCCGTGCGGAGGCCGACCGCGCGCGGGAGATCGACGCGGTGGTGGACCGCCTGGTCGTGAAGGAGGGCGTCCGGACGCGCCTCGCCGACTCGGTGGAGCTGGCGATGTCGCGCAGCGGGGGCGAGCTGCGGCTGCTGGTGCGTCGCCCCGACGGGGAGGAGCGGCTCGTCAACGAGTCGGAGCGCCTCTCGTGCCCCGACTGCGGGATCGCCTTCGACCGGCTCGTTCCGGCGAGCTTCTCGTTCAACGGCCACCTTGGCGCGTGCCCCGCGTGCGAGGGGCTGGGGCGCGACGCGGCGGGGCGGGTCTGCGCGGCGTGCGGCGGGGCGCGGCTGCGGCCGGAGCCGCTGGCGTGCCGGATCGCGGCGCCGGGGGAGGAGCCGGGCCGGAACATCGCGGAGACGCTGGCGCTCACGGTGGCCGGCATGCGGGCGTGGACGGAGCGCGTGGCGGGGTCGCTCGGGCCGGCGTCGCGGCGCCTCGCGGAGCCGGTGCTGGCGGGGCTCCGGGAGCGGCTCGCGTTCCTGGACGAGGCGGGGCTCGGCTACCTGACGGCGGACCGCGAGAGCGGCACGCTCTCCGGCGGGGAGCTGCGCCGCGTCCGGCTCGCGTCGG
>CAMOEO010000281.1 GCA_946612175.1 uncultured Verrucomicrobiota bacterium | reverse complement strand
GTATACCACGAAGAAATGAAAATGTCAATGTAAATCTAACAAAAAGTTATCAACAGGCGGATCCGGCGTGCGGCTTGCCCGCCGCGAGCGCACACAGGCTTTCGTCGCGGAGCTCTTTCGGGACGGGGAGACCGAGCCGGTCGGTCTGGCCCAGGAGGCCGCGGCGGGCCCGTTCCGCGTGTGCGCGATCCTCCGCGGGGGACGGTCAGGATGCGCAACCTCTCGGGCGGACGACCAGGGAGGCGAGGGGAGTCCGGAACACGAACTGCGTCTGCCGGAACGACACGGCAAGGGCGAGGGCTTCGTCGAGGGAGAGGCTGCGGACCGCCAGCGCGGTCGTCTCAAGCCCGCCGCCGCCCGGCCGCTCCCGCCACGTCCGGACGTCGGCGAACGGCCGGCGGCGCCGCCGGAGCTCGTCCCGGAGGCTCCGGAAGCGCTCCTCCGGCGTGGCGCCGAGGGAATCGCCGCCCGGGCCGGCGTCCGGCGCGACGGCCGCGCCGAGGACGGCGAGCGTGTCCGCGCCGCCGCCGGGGTCCGCCGCGGCGCTTTCGACAGCGGCGAGGAAGAGGGCGCGGGCGAAGGGCTCCAGGCGCTGGCCGAGCCGGGCCTCCGCGTCGCGGACGAGCGCGTCGTCGAGTTCCCGGCCCAGGACCTCGGGCCGCACCGGCGCGAGAAGCGCCCGCTTGCGTTCGAGGATGCCGCGGTATTCGGCCTGGGAGAGTTCGCCGCGGCGGAACCGCTCCTTCGGGCTCGGCACGCCGGGGTGTCCGCGCAGCGGCGCGAGCGCGGCGTCGGCCTCGGCGACGCGTCGCCGCTGGTCCGCGAGGACGCCCTTGCGCACGGACAGGGCCCGGGCGACCAGGGCCGGATCCGCGACGCGATCGAGGAGGCTCGCGGCGCGGGCGGCGTCCGCGGCCGCGCCGGACACGGCGGGGGGAACGACGCGCGCGGCGGCGAGGGACGCCGCCTCGAGCGGGCGCCGCGGGTCCCGGAGGTCGGCCTCGCGCAGCGCGCGCAGGCGCTCGACGGCCTCGGGGAACGGCAGCCCGGGCGGCAGGGCCGCGCCCGCCTCGCGCGCGGCCCGCACCGCGTCGCGAACGGCCTTGAAGTTCGCCCAGAGCGATTCGTGCCCGTGGTTCGTCTCGCGGCAGAACGGGCAGAGGCTGTGGACGAACGCGACCAGGCGATGCATGCCGCCGCCGGCGGCGTCGAGGAAGAGCCGGGGCGCGCCGCAGCGCGGGCAGGGGGCCTGGACGGCATGGTCGTCCCACACGCGGTAGAGGCCGGCGATTGCGAGGGGCGGATCGTCGGGCCGGTCCGGCCGGCCCTGGACCGAAACCCGGCCGAGCGGGACGTCGATGCGGGCGTTGGCGAGCGCCGGGTCGGCCTCGACCGCGGCGCGGGTGAAGAAGAGGAGTTCGGCGAAGGAGGATACGCGGGTCATGCCTCCATTCTACCGGGGCGTCGAGGCGGTTTCAACCCGCCCCGCGGAGAACAGGCCCGGCGCGCGGCCTGCGCCGCCCGCCGGCGAAGCGGGGGAGGGGGGCGGACGGGACCCTGCGGGGGATGGTTCCGGCGCGGAAGCGATTTGCGCTTTCCTTTTGCCTGCGAAAAGGGTAGACTGAAGGCGAACAAGGAACCCCAAGGGCGCCCGCGCGCGCCGCGAGGACCCGCACCATGACCATCGAAGCATTCTTCCGCAAGCACGACTTCTCCGCCTCCGTCGACACGGAAGCCCTCCTCGCCGAGTTCGACCGGCAGATGGACGAGGGCCTCGCCGGGCGCCCGTCGTCGCTCGCGATGCTCCCCGCCTACATCGACTCCTCCCGCGAGGTCCCGATCGACACGCCCGTCGTCGTGCTCGACGCCGGCGGCACCAACCTGCGCGTCGCCGTCGTGTGGTTCGACAAGGCCGGAAAGCCCCGCGTCGAGGACTTCCAGAAGTACCGGATGCCCGGAACGGACGGCAAGGCGCTCTCGGCGCGGGACTTCTTCGACACCTTCGCCGAGTTCCTGGCGCCGGTGTGCCAGCGCTCGGACGCGGTAGGGTTCTGCTTCTCGTACCCGACGGAGATCTTCCCGGACCTGGACGGGCGCCTGCTGCGCTGGAGCAAGAAGATCGACGCGCCCGAGGTCGTCGGGGAGCGGGTGGGCACGCGCATCTCCGATGCGCTCTTCGCCAGGTGCGGACGGCGGCTCGCGCTGCGGGTGCTCAACGACACGACCGCGACGCTGCTCGCGGGCAAGACCGCGGGGCTCTCGCGCCGCTACTCCTCGTACGTCGGCTTCATCCTCGGCACGGGGACGAACATCGCGTACATCGAGCGCAACGCGCGGATCGGCAAGGTGCCGGGCGCCGATCCGGAGGGGTCGATGATCGTCAACGTGGAGAGCGGCGCCTTCGACGGCGCCCCGCGCTCGGACTTCGACCGCCGGGCGGAGCGGCGCTACAGGAACCCGAAGGAGGGCCTGTTCGAGAAGATGATCTCGGGCGCCTACATCGGCGACGTCGGCCTCGAGGCGCTGCGGGCCGCGGCGGAGGACGGGCTCTTCTCGCCGGCGGCGGCGGCGGGGCTGCTCGCGATCGGCGAGCTCTCGACCAAGGACTTCGACGACTTTGTCGCCAATCCGTTCCTCCCGGGCGGGGCGCTCTCGGCGATCCCGTTCACGGACGACGACCGCCGGACGCTGATGGCCGTCGGCGAGCCGCTCTTCCTGCGCGCGGCGGCGCTCACGGCGGCGAACATCTCCGCGGCGGTCCTCCGCACGGGAGCGGGGCGCGACCCGCTGCACCCGGTGTGCGTGACGATCGACGGCTCGACGTACTACAAGACGCGCTCGGCGATGTTCCGGAGCCGCGTCGAGCAGGGCCTGCGCGACATCCTGGGCCCCCGCGGCATCCACTTCGAGACCGTCTGCGTCGACGACGCGCCGATGATCGGCTCCGCCGTCGCCGGACTCATCGCGTAGCACGAACGCATGATCCCCACTCCCGAGAACCTCCGCGCCGAACGGGCGCTGCGCTGGCTGGTCGGCGCGGCCGCGGCCATCGTCGTCGTCGGCGGGATCCATGTCGCCGCTCCGCTCGTCACGCGGCTGCTCGTCATGGCGTTCCTGTCGATCATCCTCACGCCCTGCTACCACTTCCTGCGGCGCCTGCGCCTGCCGGGCTGGCTGGCGGTGACGATCCTCGTCGTCGCGCTCACCGGAGGGTGCGTGTGGGGGCTCGGCTTCGTCGTCCCGCGCGCGCTGATGGACTTCTCCCGCAAGGTCCCCGCCTACTTCGGCCAGCTCTCCGAGGCGGTGAACGACCTGCTCTCGTGGCTCCACGAGCACGAGATCCCGGTGCCGCGGGAGGTGTTCGACGACCTGCTCTCCAACGACCCCGTCCGCCTCAAGAACCTGCTCGTGGGCTCGATCTCGCGGGGAGGCGGGCTGCTCAGCGACCTCGTGATCGTGCTGATCGTCGTGTGCTTCTACTTCGCGGAGCTTCCGCATCTGCCGGAACGGCTCGACCGCCTTCCGTGGCTCACGCCCGCCCGGCGGGCGCTGCTGGACGGGTTCGTGCGCGACGTCCGCCACTACATGGGGATCAAGACCGTCGTCTCCGCGGCGACCGCGCTCGTCATCTACGCGGGGCTGCGGCTCCTCGGGGTCGACTCCCCGGTCCTGCTCGCGCTGCTCGCGTTCCTGCTGAACTTCGTCCCGGCGGTCGGCTCCGTCCTCGCGGCGATCCCCGGCGTGCTGCTGGCCCTCAGCTCGGGCGGCGTCCCGACGGCGATCTGGACGACGGTCGTGTACCTCGCGACGAACCAGATCCTCGGCAACATCGTCGAGCCGCGCGTGATGGGCGCCGGGTTCGGCGTCTCGCCCGTGGTCGTGATGCTCTCGGTCGTCTTCTGGGGCTGGGTGCTCGGCCCCGTCGGCATGCTCCTGGCGGTGCCGCTCACGATGGCCGTGCGCGGGACGCTGGCCGTCCGCAAGGGGGCGGTCCCGCCCGCCGCGGCCCCTAGCGCTTGAAGAAGGTGGCGAAGCGCTGCGTCTCGGCGGACACGACGTCCGTCGCGCCGGGGTTCTCCCCGCGCCCCTCGATGGGTCGCGGCGGGGTGCGGCCCGGCTCCGACTCCCGCCCGGTCTTCTCGGCGCGGCTCCGGCCGGCGCCGCGCCCGGCGCCGCGGC
>CAMOEO010000280.1 GCA_946612175.1 uncultured Verrucomicrobiota bacterium | reverse complement strand
CTGGGGCTTCTAGCCGCCCCCTTCGCCCCCTTCAACCCCTTCAACCCCTTCAACCCTTTCAACCCCTTCAACCTCTTCAACCCCTTCAACCTCTTCAACCCCAACCCCAACGCCCCTCCCATGCTCTCCCCCTCCCTCCTGACCTTCCTCGACGGCTCGCCCGTCCGCACCCCCGAAGACTGGCGCCGCCGTCGCGCCGAAATGGCCGACGCCGTCGTCCCGATCGAATTCGGCGGCATGCCGCCCACTCCCGCCGCGACGCGGTGGGAGCTCGTATCCACCTCCTACGAGCCGCGCATCGCGCCTCCGGGCGTGCGCTACCTCTGCGGCAACGTCCGCATCGACGGCGGCGCCGCGCCGTTCTCCTTCGGGATGAAGGTCTGGCTCCCGGCCGAGCAGAAGGGCAAGAAGCCCGCCCCCTGCGTCCTCACGGGCGACGACGGCTGGTGGTGGCTGACGACCGACATGGTCAACGAGGCGCTGCGCCGCGGCTTCGCCGTCGCGACGTTCAACCGCTGCGAGTGCGCGCGCGACCGCTTCGGCCCGCGCGACGACGCCGACCCCGCCCAGCGCGCGGAGGGCATCTACCCGATCTTCCCGGGGCGCTACGGCGCCATCGCCGCCTGGGCGTGGGGCTACCACCGCGCCGTGGACGCGCTGCTGCAGATTCCCGAGATCGACCCCGCCCGCATCGCCGTCACGGGCCACTCGCGCGGCGGCAAGACCGTGCTGCTCGCGGCGGCGACGGACGAGCGCATCGCGCTCTGCGGCGACAACCAGAGCGGCTGCTGCGGCTGCTCCGCCTCGCGCATCGTCGGCGAGGGCGGCGAGACCCTGAAATCCATCTCCAGCGCCTGGGGCCAGTGGTTCGGGCCCGACCTCCCCTCCTACGCCGACCGCCCGGAGGAGCTACCCTACGACCAGCACTTCCTCTGCGCGCTGATCGCCCCCCGCGCGCTTCGCGTGAACATCGGCCTCGGCGACCTCTGGTCCAATCCGATCGGCGCGTGGGAGGTCCACAAGGCCTCGCGCGAGGCCTGGCGCCTGCTCGGCGCGGAGGACGCCCTCGCGATCTCCTTCCGCGAAGGCCCGCACCGCTACGGGGCCGACGACTGGTCGCGCTTCCTCGACTTCTGCGCCTGGCGCCTCGCGGGCTCCCTGCGCCCGCTCGACCTCGACCGCCGCCCCGACTGGGCCGTCGGCTAGCCGGCGTCCCTCCCGCCCCGCCGCAAGGGGCACCCCTCTCCCATGAACCTCCGCGCCCGCCGCTTCGAGTTCGTCCTGCTCTACTTCGGGACGCCCCTCGCCCTCCGCTACGTCCCGGACCTGGCGCGGCGCTTCCTCGGCGCCGCCCCGCGGGCATGGGTGATCCCCGCGCTCCTGCTCGTGACGCTCGGCGTCGTCCTCTCCGAGGCCGCCCGCGGCCGGCTCCGCGCCGCGGAGCTGTTCTCGTGCCGCGCCCCGGCGCGCGAATGGGCGCTCGTGCTCGGGCGGTTCGCCGTCCTGGCCGCGCTCCTGTGGGCGCTGCTGCGCGCCCTGCATCCGGACTGGCTCTGGGCCTTCCCGCGGCGGGCGCCGGCGTTCTGGCTCCTCGTCATGGTCGCCTACCCGCTCGTCTCCGTCTCGGCGCAGGGGGTCCTCTACCGCTGGTACTTCGAGCGGCGATACGCTGCCGCGTTCCCGGGGCGATGGTCGCTTCTGGCGGGCGCGGCTGCGTTCTCCTTCGCGCACATCCTCTTCCGCAACCCGTGGGCGCTGCTCTTCACCTTCGCGGGCGGGCTGCTCTTCCTCCCCACCTATCGGCGCACCGGCTCCATGCTGCTCGCCAACGTCGAGCACGCGCTCTACGGCGACTTCCTCTTCACCGTGGGCTGGGGCGCCTTCTTCTACGAGGGCTCGCAGGCCATGGCCGCCGCCGTGGCGGGGTAGCGCTCGGGACGGCGGCTACGCCTGCGCGCCGCCGTCCCGCTTCCCGCGGCCGGCGATCCGGCGGAAGAGCGCCCCGATCGCGACGGCCGCGACCAGGACGAGCTTCCACGCCTTGAGGAGCAGCAGACCGATCTTCGCCAGCAGTCCGGTCTTCGCCGCGAGCACGCCGCCCGCGACGAGCGCGCCGAGCGACCAGTCCGACTTCCCGTCCGTGGCGGGGTCGAAGTCCGCGTACGCGTAGCCGGGGTCGAACGTCACGGCGCCGACGATGCCTTCGCGCGCCGCGGAGACCTCGTCGGCGGCGTCCAGATCGGCCACGGCGTTCACGTTGAGGATGCCCCGGCGGCCGAGGATGCGCATGTCGAAGTTGAGGACGTCCTTGGTCTCGCCCGAGGGGTCGCCGAACGAAAGGTGGCGCCCCCACGAGAGAACCTTCCGCTCCGCGTCGTAGCGCGGGGGGATCGCCCAGCCGACGAGCTCCGCGCGGAACGGCGCAGGGCGCGACCGGTCCGCCTTCGCTTCCCGCTGCATCTCCCGGAGCACCTTCGCGAAATCGAGCGAGGCGGCGTCCTTGTCCGGGACGTACCCGACATCGTGGTACTCGAAAAAGTACGCCGTCTCCACGTCTACGAAGCCCTTGCAGTCCTCGGAGACGAGCATGCCCAGAACGCCCTTCGCCACGTCCTCGGGGTTGTCCCAGTAGTCCACGAGCATGTGGCGGGCGCCCTCGGCGTCGACGAACCGGTAGCCGGCCGGCACGCGTAGCGTCGCGTGCGCCGACGGGAGCGCGACGTCGCCCGTGCGCCCGGGAATGGGGTCGGCGAGGCGGAGCTCCTCGATCTGCTCGGGAGAGAGCTCCTCGCCGTCGTCGTCCTGCGCGGGCGCGGCGGCGGGAAGGAGGGCGGTCAGGGCGAAGGCGGCGAGGAGGGCGGTCGTTCGGTTCATGCGCGCGGACGGGTCGTGGTTGCGGGGTTTGGGAAGGGGAGCGCGGCGCGCCCGCGCCGCGGAGAATGGAGTGCGCAGGGGCTACAGGAAGCGCTTCGGGATGTCGCCGCCGTACATCTTCCCGATGGCGAGGAATCCCTTGGAGGTGATGCCCGTCAGCGGCTTGCGGCCCGACGCGAGGACGAGCATGTAGATCTTCGCGGCCTTCTCGATCGTCTCCATCTGGCCCATCGCGTTGTCGAAGGAGTCCGCCGCGCAGAAGAGGCCGTGGTGGGCCCAGACGACGTTGTTGTAGCGCTCCATGAGCTTCGAGGTCGCGACGGCGACCTCGCGGCCGCCGGGAACCATCCATTTCACGACGCCGACGCCCTCGGGAAAGATGACGGGGCATTCCGTCATGGTGTTCCAGAGCGCGCGGGTGAAGTCGCGGTCCTTGAGCGGGACGACGTAGGTCATCGCGATGAGATGGGCGGGGTGGGCGTGGTAGATCACGCGGACCTTTCCGTCGGTGAGGCGGTCCTTCACCTCGAGGTTCATGAGGTGGCTGGAGAACTCGGACGTCGGGCGCCCTCCGTCGCAGAGGCCCCAGCGGACGCGGTAGTGCGTGCCCGCCTGGTCCAGTTCGCAGATCGCGATGGACGACTCGGCGTCGTACGCGACGTTGCGGAAGAACTTGCCGGAGCCGGTGACGAGGAACCATTCGCCGCCGAGGCCGGGAACGGCCACGTCGCCCTTCGGATCGACGTCGGTCCACGGGCAGGGGGGACGGCCCTTGAGCAGGGCGCTGGCGGCGCTCGCCTCGGCGGGCGTCATGTGGTAGGAAAGGTTGCCGCCGTTGCGCTCGTGAAAACCGAGGCTGTCGCCGATGGAGCAGAGGCGGATGAACTCGCGGACGAAGGGAAGTTCGGGAATGCTTTTCATGGGGAAACGGGGAAGGCTCCGCACGGGTAAAACCCGTCCTTGAAGCCGAACGGCGGAAAGTCTACGATTTCGCCCCGGAGATTTCAACCATGAAACGCCACGAACAACTTCTTTGTCACTTGCAATCCGAACCACTTCTTTGTCACTTTGCCCCAACAGCCCGGAGACTTCTTACCCCAACAGCCCCGGGAACTTCTTACCCCAACAGCCCCGGGGACCTTCCTCCTTTCCTTTCACCGACCGTATTTAATTTTTCCTTGATTTTTCTCTCCTGTTGCGATAATCTCCGATCTTGTTCCGTTCCTCCATTCTCCTGCGCCCGCTTGTTCTCTCCCAACCGTCTGCCCCTTCCGGTCCTCCCGCCCCCCTTCCGCCATGCAAACCTAC
>CAMOEO010000279.1 GCA_946612175.1 uncultured Verrucomicrobiota bacterium | reverse complement strand
GCCCTTTCGCGCGGAGAGCTGTCGGCGGAGAAATCTCACGCAGAGAGCGCAGAGACCGCAGAGTTCAAATCTCACGCAGAGAGCGCAGAGGGCACGGAGCAGGGCCCCCGCGCGTGGTGTTCCGCCTCCGCGTGTCCGTTCCTCACCCGCATCGACTGCGGCGCGCCCGTGACCGCCGTCTCCGACAAGGTTCTCGTCGCCCCCGTCGCCGCGCGCTCCGGCGCATGTCTTCTGCGTGTCGTTCCGATGTCCTTCGCCCGCTCGATCCGCACCACGGAGTTTTCGTCCGAGTGGGTCGTGATGGCGACCCGCTCGCGCACGGTCCGCGTCGCGCTCGCCGACGGCGAATCGCTCGGCGTGCGGCCCGAGGCCGCCGTCGCGTGGACCGGCGCGCGCCCCACGGGCTTCTGTCCGCGGCTGCGCCTCCTCGACATCCTCCTGCCTCGCGGCCCGCGCGACCTCCTGCTCCATTTCCACGGCCCGGCGATCGTCTGGATCGAGGGCTCCGAACCCCTGCCGCTGCGCACGGCGGCGCCGAGAAGGGCGGTGTTCTAGCCATGCCGATGGACGCCGCCCAGATCCTGCGCCACGCGCTCTCGACGCAGTACGACGTCGCCGCCCGCCAGGGCGAGGCGCTCGACCGCGCCGCGCAGTCCGCCGCCGCGCGCCCCGCGGCCGAGACCGGCCGCGCGATGGGCGTCGCCCTCACGGTCGAGGCGGACCCGACGGCCGAGCTCATGGACTCCATGGAGGAGCTCACCGCCCAGTTCGAGGAGAAGTCCCTCAAGAAGCTCGCCGACCGCAAGCTCGGCTCGGCGCAGGGCTCGCGCTCCGCGTTCGTCCGCGCCATGGAGGCCTGGGCGAAGGTCCTGCCGGACATGCCCGGCCGCGAGCACCTCGACCGCGCCCTGCGCGGCATGCGCCAGGCGCGCGCCGCCGGCCAGCCGATGTCCGCCGATTCGCTTCTGCGCGAGCTCGCCCGCGGCTCGACCGACGCCACGCACCAGTTCGCGATGCTGGACCTCCTCGAGCAGATGCTCGGCGAGGGCGAGGGGGACCTGGCGCAGCTCGTGAAGGACGCGCGCGCGCAGCTGATGGCCGAGAAGGGGGCCGACGTCAAGGCCGGCCTCAACCTCGCGCAGGAGGTGAACGCCCGCGCCGCCACGCCCGAGGAGATGCAGGGCCTGCGCGACCTCTACCGCAGCGAGGTGAACGGCTTCAGCAAGCCGCAGGACTGCTTCCGCTCGCTGCTCGCCACGCGCGGCGAGGCGGGCCTCAAGGACGCCATCTCGTTCCTCCTCGCCGGCTGCGGCGCGGATCTGGCGGCGTCCAACCCCTCGATGGACCCCGTGCAGCTGCGCCGCATCCTGCTGGACCTGCAGTGCGTGGACGTGCTGCAGACCGTCCTGGGGGACTTGGACAAGCTCGGCGCGCGCATGCAGCAGCAGTTCGGCGAGGCATGCCGCCTCACCGGGCAGCAGATGACGGGCCGCGTCCTCGACTTCACCGAGCAGGCGTTCGTCACCGCGCCCGGCATCGCCGCCTTCGTCGGCGAGACCGGCGTGCAGGCGCTGCTGGCGCAGATGGACTTCACCCGCGAGCTCGTCGGGCTCTTCCGCCGCCTCTCCCCGCGCCTCTTCGGCAAGGAGACCGACCGGCAGAAGCTCGTCGACGCCGCCCAGGAGCACCTCGACGGCCTCGTCTCCCTGGAGGAGGAGGCCGAGCAGGAGAAACAGGAGGAAGCCTCATGAGCGGCCCCGCCCCCGCCTGGCTCGACGACATCGTCCGCGAGTTCGGCCGCTCGGCCGGGCTCTCCGACTTCTCCCTCAACGACCGCGGCGCCGCGGCCGCGACGTTCGAGACCGGCGCGCAGCTGCGCTTCGAATACGCCTTCGAGTCGCTCGTCGTCGCGCTTTCGTTCCCGTACCCCGCCGCCGATCCCGCCGCCGCGCGCCGACTCCTCGCCGTCGCGCACCCGGGCGCGCGCCCGCCCTTCAAGCTCCGCGCCGGACTCCTCGAGAGGAGCGGCCGCGCGCTCCTCGCCGCGCGCTTCCCCGAGCGCGAAACCACCCTTCCCGCCGTGAACGCCGCCTTCTCCGCGCTCTGGCGCATCGCCGAAGACCTCGCCGGAGGGCCCGCCTGATGGAAGTCTCCCGCACCACCCACGCCCTCACGTTCAACACCGGCGTCAGCAACGCCGAGTGGGCGAGCGGCGTCGTCGGCCAGACCCCGGGCCAGACGCAGCAGGCGCTCCTCCCCGGCTCGACCACCGTCACCGCCGCGCTCGACGAGGTCTTCCCCGAGGCGCGCACGGCCGCCAATGACATCTTCGCCGCCCTCGTCGCCGGCAACGGCCCCGCCCTGCGCACCCCCGGCGGCTTCAACCTCGCCGCGCGCAAGGCGCTGCGCTCCCTCCGCGGCCGCAAGGGCCCCGCCGCCCAGCGCGCCGCACGCGAGCTCGGCGCCCTCCTCGCCGACACCGAGCTCTTCGAATCCTACCGCGCCGCCCTTCTCGAAACCTGACCCACTCCCCATGCCCTCCCCCTCGTTCAACTGGCAGCGCCCGCAGTGGCCGGCGTTCTCCTTCGCGCGAAGCGCGCTGAAGGACGAGCTCGCCGCGTTCGCCCGCGCGTTCCGCGAGGCGAAGAAGGCGCTGCGCGAGCCGCAGGACCCGCTCTTCGTCGCCCGCGCGCTCGCCTCGGAGGCCGTGACGACCAGCGCGATCGAGGGGGTCGAGGTGGACGAGGCCGTGGTGATGAGCTCCATCTGCCGCGCGCTGGGCGTTCCCGGCGCGGCGCCGACCGCCGCGCGCGACGCCGCCTCCGAGGGAGCCGCCCGGATGGTGCTCGCCGTGCGCGAGGACCGCGCCGCGCCCCTCTCCGCCGCGCTGCTGCGCAGATGGCACGGCCTGCTGATGGAGGGCGACGCCCGCGGCGTGCGGGCCGGCGCGTTCCGCGACGCCCCCGTGCGCGTCGTGAGCGTGGACCGCTTCGGCGAGATGCAGACGCGATTCGAGGCGCCTCCGCCGGAGCGCGTTCCGGAGGAGATCGAGCGCTTCGTCTCCGTCTGGAACGCCGCCCCTGCCGAGACGCCCGCCGACATCGCCCTTAAGGCCGCCTTCCTGCACCCGCACTTCGAGTCGATCCACCCCTTCGAGGACGGCAACGGCCGCGTCGGCCGGGCGCTCGTGGCGAAGGTGCTCGCCGAAGGGCTGGACCATCCGGTCGCGCTGCCGGTCTCGACCTTCGTGAGCCGCCACCGCCGCGCCTATTACGACGAGCTCCACGCCGCATCCCTCTCCCTCGACTGGACCTCGTGGGCCGGCTTCTTCGTCCCCGTCCTCGCGGAGCTGCTCGAAGGGTTCGTCTCCGCCGCGCGCTTCGTCGCCGCCAAGCGCGACTACCTCGCGCGCCACGAGGCCTCTTTCTCCCCCCGCGCGCGCAAGGTGGTCCTCCGGATGTTCGAGGACGGCGAGGCGGGCGCGAAGGCCGGGCTCTCCGCGGCCAAGTGGACGCGCATGGCCAAGGTCTCCAAGCCCACCGCCACGCGCGATCTGGCCGAGCTCGTGCAGGCCGGAGCGCTCGTTCCGACCGGCGACGGTCCCCAGGTTCGCTACCTTCTCAACCACCCCGCCTTCACGCCCGGCCGTGAGCCGATTGATGGAATAAATGATGGAATAAACGACGCCATCGAGCGCCTCGTCCGCAACCATCCGGGCCGGGGCGTGCCCTTCTTCCTCGCCTCGGCGAAGGCGAGCCGCGCCACCGTCGAGCGCGCCGTCCGCGCCCTCGTCCGCGCCGGCCGGATCGAGCACCGCGGCAGCCGCAAGACCGGCGGCTACTTCCCGGTTTCTTCGACCGCGCCGGACGCCTCGCCCCCTTCCACCGCCTCCCGCTAACCTCCAGCCTCTTCCCCCGAACTGATGCCCCGCAAACACTCCGACATCGCAGGCCTCTTCACCCGCTTCGGCGACCTCGTGCTCGCCGTGCTGGTGGTGTGCATCATCGGCCTGCTGATCATCCCGCTGCCGTCGCCGGTCGTCGACCTGCTGATCTCGACCAACATCATGATCTCGACGGTCCTGCTGATGCTCTCGCTGTACCTCCCGCGGGCGCTCGCGTTCTCGACGTTCCCGTCGATGCTGCTCTTCACCACCCTCTTCCGCCTCGCCCTCAACGTCACCACCACGCGTTGCATCCTGCTGAAGGGCG
>CAMOEO010000278.1 GCA_946612175.1 uncultured Verrucomicrobiota bacterium | reverse complement strand
CCACCGTAGCTCGAGCAGGGAGGAGAACGAGCCGAGCACGAGCCCCTGCGCTCCGTCCCGAGGCCGGGCGCCGCAAAAGTGGGGAATGTCCAGCTTCGCGGCCCCTTGACACCGCGTTCGCGGTTCGATATCCTCGGCTGCGTCGGGTCCGCCCCTCTCCCGCGCATCCCGTCTGGAATCCGGGCCCCGACACGCCATGACCGCCAAGGAACGCACTCTCGAAGAACTTCTCTCCGGCCCCGTCGTCCACGTGACGCCGTCCTTCCAGCGCCCCTACGCCGGCGCGGAGGGCGCGGTCGGCGCGACGGTCGCCGCCGCGGCGGGACTCGCCGCCGCGGGCGCAGACGCCGCCCCGCGCCTGCTCGGCGCGCTCGTGACGCGCGAGCTCGCGCCGCGCGACGGCATCCGGAAGACCCTCCTGATCGACGGCAACCAGCGCCTCGGCACGCTGCTGCTGATCCTGCTCGCGCTGCGCGACCGCCTCCGCGCCTCGGCGCCGGACGAGGCCGCGCGCCTCGACGGCGCGCTCTTCCTCAATGCCGGCGCGCCGTCCGCGGCCCGCTTCAAGTGCCTCGTCTCGAAGGCCGACCGCGCCGCGTTCGAGGCCGCCGTCGAGGGGCGGGCGTTCCCCGACCCCGCCCATCCGATGGCCCGCGCGCACGCCCGCGCCGCCGCCGCGTTCGGCGCGCTGCCCGCGGGGGCGCTCCCCGCGCTGGCGCGCCGCCTGCCCCGCGCGTTCACGTTCGTCGTGTTCGCGCTGGCGCCGGAGGACGATCCGTATCCCGTCTTCAAGCTCTTCAACGCCCGCGACGACAAGGCCTCCCGCGTCGGGCTCGACACCTACCGGCAGTTCGCGGTGGACCCCGAGCTGATGGACCTGGTGGCCGGCGGCGAGTCGCAGGAGGTCGAGTTCAAGGCGCACGCCGTGCTCCCGCCCGGTTCCGGCGGGAAGAGGGGGGACGGCCCCCGGGACGTCGGCACCGTCGTCCGCGCCGTCGCCGCGATGCTCAACAGCGCGACGGGCGGCACGCTGCTCGTCGGCGTGGAGGACGACGGCGCGATCTGCGGCATCGAGGGCGAGTACGCGCTCGCGGACCGCGGAAAGTCCAACTGGGACGGCTGGCGGCTGCGCCTGGCCAACGTCCTCTGCGCCCGCCTCTCCCCGCGCAACGCGTTCCTGCGCTGCGCCATCGAGCGGCGGCCCTCGGGCGAGCACGACGTGTGCCTCGTCCGCGTCGCGCCCTCGGACGAACCGGTCTACGTCGACAAGCGCCTCTACGTCCGCGTCTCCGCGCAGACCGTCGAGATGGTCGGCCCGGATCTCGTCGACTTCGTCGCCCGACGCTTCCCGCCGAAGCCCTGATCGCCTCTCGCACCGCGCGACATCGGGGCGCGTCCCGCGGCGGGGAGGGCGGCGGGCTATTCGGCCTCGTGGAAGGCGAGCTCCGAGGCGGCCTGCTCCCAGAGGGCGTTCACCGTCGCGAGCTCCTTCTCGATCTCGGCGAGGCGGCGCGAGGCGTCGGCCGCGGCCGTCGGGTCGGCGCCCGCGGTGAGCGACTCGACGAGCGCGGCCTGCTCCTTCTCGAGCGCGCCGATGCGTTCCTCGGCCGCGGCGACGCGGCGCCTGAGGGACCGCAGCAGCGGCGCGTTGCGCTCGCGCTCGGCGGCGCGCGCGCGGCGCTGCGCCTCGCGCGAGTTCGGGTTCGCCTCGCGCTTCGCGGCGTCCGCCTCGCGCACGGAGGCGGCCGCGGCGGCGGCCTCGCGCTCGACGCGCTCGCGGTAGTCGTCGTAGCCGCCGACGAACTTGCGCACGCCCGTCTCCGCCACCTCGACGATGTTCTGCGCGATGCGGCGGACGAACTCGACGTCGTGCGAGACGACGACGACCGTGCCCTCGTAGGCGACGAGCGCCTCCTCGAGGGCCTTGCGGCCGTTCATGTCGAGGTGCGTGGTGGGCTCGTCGAGGACGAGGAAGTTGGGCTTGCGCGCGTAGATGCGCGCGAAGGCGAGGCGGATCTTCTCGCCGCCGGAGAGGACGCCGGCGTGCTTGAACGCGTCGTCGCCCGAGAAGCCGAACGCGCCCAGGAGCTGCCGCGCCTGCGCCTCGGTCATTGTCTCGTCCTCGCGGCGGACGACGTTGAGGAGCGACCGGTCGTCGGGGATCGTCTCGGCGAACTCCTGCGACATGTAGCCGGGGACGACCTTGTGGCCGATCACGACCTCGCCCTCGCTCGGCGCGCGGACGCCGGCGAAGAGGCGCGTCATCGTGGTCTTGCCGAGGCCGTTGAAGCCGACGATCGCGAGGTGCTCGCCGCGGCCGACGTCGAAGGAGACGTGGCGGAAGATCCAGCGCTCGCCGTCGTAGGTGAAGCCGGCGTCGCGCACGGAGAGGACGGTCGTGCCGCAGTGGTGCCACGCGGGGAGGCGCAGCTTCCCGGCCTCGGAGGCCTGGCGCGGGACGGCGATCGGCTCCATCCGCTCGATCATCTTGATGCGCGACTGGACGAGCGAGGCCTTGTTGGCCTGCGAGCGGAAGGTGTCGACGAAGCGCTGGTACTGCTCGCGGAGGCGGTCCTGGTTGCGCTTGGCGGCGAGGAGCGTGTCGTAGCGCGCCTGGCGCTCGCGCAGGTAGAAGTCGAGCGGGCCGTTGTAGCGCGTCGCGGTCTCGCCGTCGATCTCGATCGTGAGCGTGGTGAGCGTGCGCAGCAGGTACCGGTCGTGGGAGACGAGCAGCAGCGTCCCGCGGAACTCGCGCAGGTAGCGCTGGAGCCACTCGACGGCGGGGAGGTCGAGGTAGTTGGAGGGCTCGTCGAGGAGCAGCAGGTCGGGGCCTCCGGCGAGCGTGCGCACGAGCTCCGCGCGCATCTTCCAGCCGCCGGAGAACTCGGCGAAGGGGCGGTCGAAGTCGGACGGGTGGAAGCCGAGGCCGCAGAGCGCCTTCTTCACGCGGGCGTCGAGGTCGTAGCCGCCGCGCGCCTCGAAGCGCGTCTGGAGGTCGCCGATGCGGGAGAGGGCGCGGGCGCGCTCGGGCGAGCCGGCGGGGAGCGCGGCGATGCCGCCCTCGAGGCGGGCGATCTCCTCCTCCATCGCCTTGAGGTCGGCCGAGGCGCGCAGCGAGTAGGAGAGGAGCGTGTCGCCCTCCTCCCATTTGTTGAGCTGCTGGTGGAGGTAGCCGATGGAGGGCTTCTCGCCCTCGAAGAGGATCTCGCCGTGGTCGGGCGAGAGCTCGCCCGTGAGGAGGTTGAAGAAGGTGGACTTGCCGGCGCCGTTGGGGCCGACGATCCCGATGCGCTCCTTCGCGTTGATCTTGACCGTGACGCCGTGCAGCACCCGCTGGGTGCCGAAGGAGATGGCGACGTCCTGGAAGGCGATCATGGCGGCGCGGGGCGGCTAGGCGCCGGCGGGGTCGCGGCCGGGGGTCCAGACCTCGGGGCGGGCGGCGTCGCGCGAGCGGTCGGCCCGGAGGCGGCGGGCGAGGGCGTCGAGGATGCCGTTCACGAAGCGGCCGGACTCGGTGGTGCCGAAGAACTTCGCGAGGTCGACGGCCTCGTTGATCACGACCGGGGCGGGGGCGGGGTCGGAGGCGAAGGCGAGCTCGTAGGCGCCGAGGCGGAGGACGGAGCGCTCGACGGAGCCGAGGCGGTCGAGCGTCCAGTTGCGGAGGCGGGCGGAGAGCATCTCGTCGATCTTTGCGCGGTTGGCGGTGACGCCGCGGACGAGCGCCTCGGCGAAGGTGCGCGCATGGTCGTCGGGCGGGCCGGCGGCGTCGTCGCCCTCGCGGAGGCGGAGCTGGCCGTTCCAGAATTCGTCGAAGACCTGCTCGGGGGTCTTGGACGGGTCGGGATTGAGATCCAGTCCGAAGAGGAGCTGGAGGGCCCATTCGCGGGCCTGGCGGCGGGAGGACATGGTCGGAGGGTCTTGGGTGCTGGCGGACTTGCGGCCCGGGGGCGGAGGATCCGGCGGGTCACGTGCTGGGAAGGGAGCATACCACAACTCGCCCGGGGAATCCACCGCCGATTTGGCGGCGGGCGGCGCCGCCGAGCTGCGTGGGCGGCCGAACCCTCGCGCACGATTTCCCTTGCCGGACGCACGGTCGAAATGGTAGTCTTCGCCTCGATCCGGCGCCGGCTTGCCCCGGAATCCAAAACTCCATAGAATTCATCCCGTTCCTCCCATGAACCCACGTCTTTCCTTCGTCCAAATCCTCCTGCGCGGCGGCCTGCTGGCCG
>CAMOEO010000277.1 GCA_946612175.1 uncultured Verrucomicrobiota bacterium | reverse complement strand
ACGTCGGGCGACTTGCCAGTTGTTCTGCGAGGACTTGACCGCGAACTCGACGAGCAGGACCGGGATGGAGAGAGCCCGTTCGAGCGCTCACGATGCGGTTCCGGATTAACGATGCGATTCCGGATTACGATGCGGTTCCGGATTAACGATGCGGTTCGGGGGACGGGGAGGGGGGATTCTCCTCCGTGCCGAGGAAGGTTGCGAGGGCGCGGGAGCCGGCGAGGTCGGCGACGGCGCCGACGCTGCGCGCGCGGAGCGCGTCCGAGAGGTCGGTCACGAGGAGCAGGCGCGTCGTCTCGTCCGCGGCGGCGAAGCGCCCGAGGATGTCGGCGACGGCCGGATCGCCGATCTCGTCGGGATGCGCAACCCAGCGGCGCTGCAGCGCGGCCGCCGTTCCTCGGCCGACCTCGCGCGCGGCGGCGGCCGCCGCCGCGATGTCCGCGTCCGCGCGGGCGTCGAGCCAGCGGGCGTTCTCCGGCGCGAGCGACGCGAGGTCGAGCTCGGCGGCCTCCGCGATGCGGGCGAGCCAGTCGCGGCGCAGCCGGAGCGGATCGGCGAAGTCGGCCGCCGCGGCCGCAAGGCCGCCGCGGAAGGCGTCGCGCAGCGCGGGGACCTCGACGAGGCGCCCTTCGCGCAGCACGAGCGCGGGGTCGAACGCGGCGTCCGAGCCGTCGGGCAGGAGCGCGGCGAGACCGTAGCGCGCGCGCCGCTCGGCGCGGACGGCGTCCGCGGCGAGCACGAGCCTCTGCCGCTCGAGCTCGAGAATCTGCTCCTGCTTTTCGCGGGAGGCGTCCGCCCGGAACAGGAAGTAGGCGAGCATGAAGATCATCATGATCGCGAAGGCGATCTGCAGCAGAAGCCCTTGCAGGTCGTCGACGCCGAACCCGTCGCCGGTCCCGCCCTCCCCTCTCCCGAGGAATCCCCGGAGCGCTTCCTTCGAGCCTTCGTTCATCGCGGGGCGAACGCGGAATGGATGCGCTCGAGGGTGGCTTCGGCGGCTTCGGCGCGGCCGCGCTCCTCGGCGAGGCGGCGGCGCTCGGCGTCGAGGTCGCCGCGCAGGGCCGCCGCCGCGGCGCGGACTTCGTTGCCGGATGCGGTCTCGGCGGCGAGGCGGTCGCGCAGGCCGGCGGCCTCCGCGTTCGCCGCCGCCGCCGCCGCGGCCTGTTCGGAATGGGCGGCGCGCAGGTCGGCGAGATAGGCGGCCACTTCGCGCGAGAGCGCGAGGAACTCGGCGTGCGCGGCGCGCAGGTCGGCGAGGCGCGCGTCGAGCGCCTCCTGGTGCGTGGCGAGGCGCGCGGCGAGGGCCTCGTCCGCCTCGCGGATGCGGGCGTCGAGCGCCGCGCGGGCGTCGTCGAGGCGCCTGGCGAGGGCCTCGTCCGCGGCGCGGGCGCGGGCATCGGCGGCCTCCTCGTAGGCCTTCTGGCGGGCCTCGAAGGCGTCGCCGGCGGCGGCAAGGCGGGCCTCGAGCCCGGCGAAGGCGCCGGATGCGCGGTCCCCGGCCTCGGAGAAGCGGACGGCGGCGCCGCGGACGCCGTCCACGCCCCGCTCGAGCGCCCCGAGGGCGTCGCGCTGGCCGTCCCAGGCGGCGCGGAGGCCGGACGCCCCCTCGCGCAGCGACGCGAGCAGCTCGTCGAGCGCGGCGCGTTCCCGCGCGGCTCCGTCCAGCCCCGCGTCGCGCAGCAGCGCGCGGAAGAGCGGACGGAGCAGGGGATGGTCGACGAGATAGACCCACACGACCGCCATGAGCGTCGAGAACAGCGCCGTGTGCAGGCACGACATCAGGTCGCGCATCGAGACGTCCTCGAGGTCGTGCCATCCGATCAGGATGATGCCCCAGAGCGTGCCGATCAGGCCGAGCGCGACGTTGAGCTGGTCGTAGGAGCGGAAGAACGGGAAGCGCTCCGGGTCGGCGGCGGGCCGCCCCCGGAGAACGTGCCACGCGCCGGCCGTCGCCAGCAGGAAGCCGAGCAGCGGGATGAACGTCGTGGCGCAGGACAGGTCGATCGCCGCCCAGTCCAGCCAGGGCAGGAAGCCGCCGGCCGGGCCGCCGCTCTCCGAGGGCAGGAAGCCGGTCCGGGCGAGCACGCCCCATTGGCGCGCGACGACGGCGACGTTGTTGGCGAACGCCAAGGCGGCGAACGCGGTGGCCGCCGCGCCGAGGACGAACAGGGCGGCCGCCAGGTGGCGGGGTCGTTTCATGGCGGAACATTGTAGCAGATGGCGCTGCGCGCGGCAACCGTCCGTTCTTTCCCGGCTTTCCGCTTCGCGGGTGGCGGGAGGCGGGGCTTTCTGGTAGGATGGGGGGCGATGAACGCACGCCCCGCCCCCTCTCCGTACGAACGCCGTCCGCGCCGCCTCCGCGCGGCGGGCGCGGCGCTGCTCCTGCTGGCGGCCGCCGGGGCGGGGGCCGCCGCGCCGCCGGAGCCGTGCTTCCGGCGGGCGGACCGGACGATCGCCTCGCTCGACCCCGCGTTCGCGTCGACCATGGCGGCGGGACGCGCGGCGGCGCTCGTCTACGAGACGCTGCTGCAGTTCGACTACGAGGCGCGCCCCTACCGACTCGCGCCCTACGCCGCGGAGGCGATGCCGGAGGTGTCGGAGGACGGCCTGGAGCTCACCTTCCGGCTGCGGGACGACGTCCGGTTCGGCCCCGACGAGGCCTTCGGCGGGCCCGGGGCCACGCGCCGCGCGACGGCGGCGGACGCCGTGTTCTCGCTCAAGCGCCTCGCCGACGCGAAGCTCTCCTCCCCCGGCTGGTGGATCCTGGCGGGGAAGGTCGAGGGGCTCGACGCGTTCCGCGAGGCGTCGGCGGGGCCGGAGCCGACGGACTACGACCGCGACGTGCCGGGCCTGCGCGCGCTCGACGCCCGCACGCTGCGCATCCGGCTCGTCCGGCCATGCCCCGACTTCCTGTGGGGCCTCGCGCTGCCGTACGCCTCGATCCTCCCGCGCGAGGTCGTCGAGGCGCGCGGGGAGGACTTCGGGCTCGGCGAGGCGGGGTCCGGGCCGTTCCGGCTGGCATCGTGGCGGCGTGGGCACCGGATGCTGTTCGTCCGGCGCGAGGGGCGCGACCCCGCGCGCGACCGCACGCCGGAGCTGCCGGACGCCGCGGGCGCGGAGCCCTACCGCGCGGTCGAGTACCTCGCGATGGGGGACGCCTCGACGCGCTGGCTCTCGTTCCTGCGCGGGACGTTCGACCTGGCGACGGAGATCTCGCGCGACGACTGGGACGCCGTGGTGGCGGCGGACGGCTCGCTCGCGCCGGACCTGGCCGCGCGGGGCGTGCGGATGGTCGCGGAGCCCTCGCTCGAGACGACGTACATGGCCTTCAACATGGACGATCCGGTCGTCGGGACGAACGCCGCCCTGCGCCGCGCGATCTCGTGCGCGTTCGACTCCGCGCAGTGGGTCGCGCTCAACCGCGGCCGCATCCTCCCCGCGACGGGGCCGCTCCCGCCGGGCGTGGACGGGCGGATCGAGGGGCCGTCGCCGTGGTCGTTCGACCCGGAGCGCGCCCGCGCGCTGCTGGCCGAGGCGGGCTACCCCGGCGGGATCGACCCCGCCACGGGGCGGCGGCTGGCGCTCACGCTGGACCTCGGGTCGACCGACCAGGAGATGCGCGAGGGGGCGGAGCTGATCGCGTCGTTCCTCGACCGCGTCGGAATCTCGCTCTCGCTCTCGTACAGCACCTTCCCGCAGTTCCTGCGGCGCGTCAACCGCCGCGAGGCGCAGATGTTCCTGCTCACGTGGGTCGGAGACTACCCGGACCCGCTCAACTTCCTGCAGCTCTTCGTCTCGTCGAACGCGTCGCCCGGCCCGAACCGCTGCAACTATGCGTCGCCCTCCTACGACGCGCTCTTCGAGGAGGCGGCGCGCGCGACGGATCCGGCGCGGCGCGCGGCGCTGGTTCGCGCGATGCAGGAGGAGGTGCGCGACGCCTGCCCGTGGGTCTTCGTCGGGCACCGGCGCGAGGTCGTGCTGCTCGGTCCGCGCCTGCGCAACTACCGGCTGCACGACTTCCCGCTCGGCGCCGAGAAGCACTGGCGCCGCGCCCCCTAGAGCCCCGCCCGTTTCCCCGCCCGCGCGCGGCGCGGCTGGACATTCCCTACTTTTTGGCTCCACGCCGTCGCGGAGGCCCGCAAACCGGGCCTTTGCGCCGCTGGGCAGGTGAAATGCGACCGCTCGCAGGCTCCGGGCTCCCAAGGCGCGGCGTTCCGAAATGCGGGGCC